>JAPLGY010000601.1 GCA_026389955.1 Caldilinea sp.
ATCTGGGCGCTGTGGCCCACGGAAAAAATATCGTGGACCTCAAACCCGACGACGGCCACCGTTCGATCACATTCACGGTGCCAGCTCCAGCCGACGACCGCGCCACCAGCTTCGCTGTGCTGCTGGTTGTGACCGACAGCAACAGCCCCAACCTGGCCAAGTCCACCTCGACGATCAACATTTCGCTCGAATAGCGCTTGACCTCCCGCCCTGAAGACCCGGGTTCCCCACCCGGGCCTCCAGGGCAGGCACAGCGCCCTGTCCAGCCAACAGAAAGACAGGCTCAGGAACGTTCCATGCAGATCACCGTAGGCACTTTCAACCTCAACAACCTGTTCTCACGCTACAACTTTCAGGCAGAAGTCGAGCTTGTTCGCCAAGGCGACACCGCTGTTGAGGCAGATATCCGTTTCACCTTTGTGGAACCGGTCGGCTACCGGTTTCGCTCGTACCAGGGACAACTGGTGCACGCCAAGACACCGGCTGAACGTAAACAGATCGCCGACCGCATCCGGGCCCTCCATGTCGACGTGTTGGCCGTCCAGGAGGTCGAGGATATCGGGGTGCTGCGCCAGTTTGCGCTGGAAGATCTCGGTGGGCTGTACCCCTATCAGGTCCTGGTCGAGGGCAACGACCAGCGTCTGATCGACGTCGGCCTGCTTTCCCGTTTCCCGATTGGGGCGGTCACCTCCTGGCGCTTTGCCGTGCATCCCGAGGAGCCACGGGGCTATATCTTCAGCCGTGACCTGCTGGAAGTCGAAATTTTGGAGCCCAGACAACGCCAGCGTCTGCTCACCGTGTTCAACACACACCTGAAAAGCAACTACAGCCGCTGGGGGAACACCCAGGAGCAACAACGAATTGTGACCCGGCGCCGTCGACAGGCAGAAACCATTGCGTCAATCGTGGCTGCCCGCACACGCCCCGACAGCAGTTACCTGGTGACCGGCGACATGAATGACGCCCCCGATGCCGAGTGTCTGGCCGCTTTTCGTCAGGCCGGCTGGGTCAACGGGCTGGCCTCCCCGCAAGAAACCCGGCCTGCCAAACGGGAGAGCGTGGCCGCCCACAGCCCTCGCCACCCAGCCTGGACCCACCGCTTCAAACCGCGCAACCAGCCGCCCCGCTTCGAGCTCTACGACCAGATCTGGCTCAGCCCCACCCTGGCAAAATATCAGACCGCCGCCTGGATAGACCGCCGCACCCGCCATCCTGGCGACGGCAGCGACCATGACCCCGCCTGGGTCATCCTCGATCTCTAACACTGGAGAAACCTTGTGAGCATCCTGGACCCCTATCTGGCCCGCAAAGCCACTGCCCTCGCCCAACGTCGCGCCGACTTTACCGCGCAACCGGAGAAAGCGACGGTGCGTATCCAAGCGTCTTCCTGGGTGGCCGGCAACACCGGGGCTCGCCCGGTCAAACTCGGCGACACCCTCCTGGTCACGGATTCAGCCCCGGCGCTGGCTGGGCATGGGTTGGGCCCCACCGCCCCTGAGCTGCTGTTGGGCGCGCTGGCCAGCTGCCTGGTCCACACCTATCTGATCCAGGCCGTGCTGCTCCAGATCCCGATCGACGGCGTCGAGTTGGAGGTGCAGGGCGCCGTCCCGATGGGCGGGGTCGTCGGCCTTCCCTACACCGACCCGCCCCAGCTGCAAGAGATCACCTACCGGGCACGGCTCTTCACCGCCGCCAGCGAGCCAGAGATCGAGCGCATGCACCAGGCCGTCGCAGAGACCTGCCCGGTGCTCAACACCCTGCGCCTGCCGACCGCGGTCACGCGCCAGCCGTAACAATGCCCCAGCAAGAATTTTTCTCAATTTGATCGCGTTCCTGACGGCCACTATAATGGCAGCCGTCTTGAATTTTTTGAGAAAGTCCATTGTATACAAGGAGTGATCTAGCATGTGTGTTCCTGTCTGTACACAGAAAATGGCGGCGGATCTGGGGCGTCGGAATTTTTTGCGCAGCGCGGCGGGGCTGGCCACTGTTGCAGCGCTGGCAGGCTGCGCGCCTGTCTCGGCAACGCCCCCCGTCGGCACGGCGGCTGCCGCTCGATCGATGTCCCACAGCCATTCGTTCAGCCGGATTTTTGACCTGACCCATACCCTGGCCCCAAGCTTTCCCACTTTTGGTGGCGACCCACAGCTGGAGCTGGAGACCCTTGTCACGCTGGCCAACGACGGCTACAACCTCTACCGCTGGCTGCTGAACGAACACACCGGCACCCACATGGACGCCCCTTTCCATTTTTCAGAGGGACTCACCGCCGACCAGATCCCGGTCGAAGACTTGATGGGCCCGCTGGCGGTCGTGGATATCCGCGCCAAAGCAGAAGGAAACCCCGACGCCCAGCTCACCCCAGACGATCTGCTCGACTGGGAAAGCCAGCACGGCCCCCTTCCCGAGGGGGCGATCGTGGCCATGAACAGCGGCTGGGATGCCTTTGTCGGCGACGAACGTTTCCGCAACGCCGACGCCGACGGGGGGATGCATTTCCCTGGTTTCCATATCGAGGCGATCGAGCTGCTGCTTGGGGAACGCTCGGTCAAAGGGATCTTTGTCGACACCCTCAGCCTCGTCGCGCATCTTGGCGCTGGGGTGAGTTGTTGCGCCTTGTGGGGGGCTTCTGGCCCCCCACAAGGCGCGCTCCTGTTCACGGCCCGGCGGGCTGTTTCTGCACGTTGACGCCAAATTCGTAGACCAGTACGCCCCCGTTCCAACCAGCAGCCACGATCAGCAGCGCACCCAGCAGCGCGACCCACCCCAGCCAGCTGCGGACAGCCGGATCGTCCAACAGATCGGTCGCGTTTTCGTTGCGGCGCCGTCTGCGCGCCCGGGGGCTCCGGTAGAGCCAGCCTGCATACAACAGCCCCCCATACAAGACCAACACCGCCAGGCCCGCCCCGATGTGCCAGTTGAGTGTGGCGCGATAGGGGGCGTCTGGCGGCAGAGCACTCTGTGCCAGCAGACCGGTGAGCACGGCGGCCGCACCGCCGACCCACCCGGTGGCCAGCAGCAGCCAGATCGTCGGTTTCAGATCGAAGGAGACACGGCGCAGCAGGTGCAGCCACACCAGGCCGCTGGCCAGCAGCAAAAACGCGATCGGAAAATGGACGGTGGCTGGGTGAAGATGGTTCAACAAATTCATCGACGGTCAGAGTCCTTTCTGGTTGATGAAAGCAATCATACAGCATTGTCGAACAGAGATCCCTAAAGTGATCACCATAGAACAAACAGTTGGCACACGCAGCCAGCTGGAACGACAACCAATGGAGCCAGATCATGGTCAAAATTTCACCGTCAGAGATCACACCGG
This sequence comes from Caldilinea sp., assembly GCA_026389955.1. The sequence continues at coordinate 3,320 of JAPLGY010000601.1, forward strand.
AACAGGTCTTTCTCAACCGCCGCCAGTTTATGGCAGCTTCCGGCGCGCTCGCCGGCGCGCTGGCCATCTCGGCCTGTGCGCCAGGGCTGGGGGGCGAGTCAGCCAGCGACGCTTTGCTGCCGCCCGTCACCGAGGCCCTCGGCCCGGACAAACTGCCGCCAGGGCTGGCCTACGCCGAACCGACCGCCAGCAGCGGCCAGGACGAGCTGGGAGATCCCTTGAACACCTTTCAAGAGATTAC
>JAPLGY010000616.1 GCA_026389955.1 Caldilinea sp.
CCACCAAAGGTGCCATCTTCAGCCTGCTGGTCGACGCCTACCAGCGCCGCGACCAGGTCGGGCTGATCGTCTTCCAGCGCGAAAAGGCACGGCTGGTGCTGCCGCCGACCAGCAGCGTCGAACTGGCCCAGCGGGCACTCCAAGAGCTGCCGGTCGGCGGCAAAACCCCGCTCAGCCACGGCCTCTTCCTGGCCTGGCAGGTGTTCGAAAACGCCCGCCGCCGCGACAGCGAAATCCGCCCGCTGATGATCCTGCTCACCGACGGCGCCGGCAATGTGAGCATGACCGGCCTGCCTGCCCAGGAAGAGACCCAACGAATCGCCGATCTCTTCGATCAGGCCCAGCTCAAATCGATCGTCATCAACATGGAACATGCCGCCTTTGACCGCGGGCTCGCCCAAAAACTGGCCGATGCCTTGGGCGGAGTCTGCTACAATGTCCCTGACCTGCGCGCCGATACCTTGCTCTCTACCGTCAAGCGAGAAATCCATGGCTGACCCAAACTTCCTCCCCACCCGCCCCCTTGCCCCCCCCATCAAGGGCAGTTGGGAAGAGCTGCTCCTGCGCGGCCAACAGCTGCTCACCGAACAGAACGAAGCCGGCGTCGAGCTGCTGCAAAACCTGGTCCAACGGCTCGCCCAGCTGCCCCTCCACCAACGACAGGCCGCCCAACACCGACTCGACCAGATCCTGCTCGCCGCCCTTTTCGAGCTGCTCTCCTACCTGACCTGCCACGACCGCTACGACCAGGCGGTAGCCTACACCCAGCTCGCTGAAGAGTTTGTCGTGCCCACAGAACACTCACAGTGGAGGCTCTATCGAGCATGCATTTTGCTGCAGGCAGGCACACTCGACGACGCCTTCGCCTTGCTCACCGAACAGGCCCGCTCCGGCGATATGGAGGCCTGGTCTCTGCTGGCCCACGAAGCGTTCGGGTACAGCCACCTTGCCATCGTCCAGGCCGCCTGCACCGAACTTGAACAGCTCGTCAACCGCTCCCCCCATACAGAGATAGACCCCACCCAGATCCCCTATCTGCACGCCACACTCAGCTACTTCAAAGCGCTCCTCGCACTGGCTCAACACAAAATCGCCGAAGCAGACGCCTGGATGCAGCACGCGATCGCCCACTACGACCGCTACGACCAAAAAATTCCAAGCTTCTATGGCCGGATGATCGAGCAGGGGTGCTACCAAGAAGCCCTGCCCTGGATTCAACGGGACCAGGAAAATCCACGCCGCCGTCTCTTCTGGAGCGGTTTTGTCTATCATCACCTCGAAAACCCTGCCAGGGCCCGACAACATTGGCAAAACGCCGTCGATCTCCCCCTGCCCGAATCGGGCGAGGTCGACGCGCTCGACCTGATCCTGGCCCGCTACTATCTTGGCGACCCAGACGGGGTCGGGCTGGCCATTATTCTCGACAGCCTGCGCCGCGGAGAAGCACTGACCTTCAGCCAGTTTTTCCTGGCTGGGCTAGGATGGGCTCTCCGCAGCGACCCCCTCGCCGCAGAAGTCAATTTTCAGACGGCGCTGACCCACAGCAAGTCCGCCGCCAAGGGCCAGAAGTTGCCCCACATCTGGTGGCGCTTCTGCCAAGACCTCATCCCAGCCAGCAGCCACAGCCGCTACGCCCACTATTTCAACCTGCACCCCACACACAGCACACACCAGCCCAGTTCTACCGATCAATAAAACAATGGCCACACCCAACAGATTCAGCGGCACTTTAGACGACGCAGAGCAAAAAGAATTCCTCGCCTTCGCCCGCCAGCTGGCTGAAGTCAGCGCAGCGGTCATCCGCCCCTATTTCCGCAGCGGCTTTGTCGTCGAACGCAAAGCCGACGAGTCTCCGGTCTCCGCTGCAGACCGCAACGCCGAACTCGCTATGCGCGAACAGATCGAACGCACATACCCAGACCACGGAGTGCTGGGCGAAGAATACGGCAGCCACCAGCCAGACGCACGCTACCGCTGGGTGCTCGACCCGATCGACGGCACCAAGGCATTTGTTTCAGGCGCCTATCTCTTTGGAACCCTGATCGCACTGGTCAAAGAAGGCCGTCCAGCACTCGGTGTCATCCACCAGCCGATCGTCGGAGACTACCTGGTCGGCATCGGCACCCAGACCTGGCTCAACGGCCAGCCGGTGCAGGTGAAACGCTGCTCACGGCTGACCGAGGCGATCCTGCTTACCACAGATCACTGGAATGTCTTCGCCCACCAAAACGGAGCCGCCTACGAGCAGCTGACACGCCAGGTCGCCCGCTACAACAACTGGGGCGACTGCTACGGCTATTCGCTGGTCGCCACCGGTGGGGCACACATTATGATGGACCCGATCATGAACGAGTGGGATCTGATGGCGCTGATTCCGGTGATCGAAGGCGCAGGCGGGTGCATCACCGACTGGCAGGGCAACGACCCGGTCGGTGCGACCAGCAGCGTGGCCACCAACGGCGAACTGCACGCCGCCGTCATCCAGGCATTGAATCGGCCCGCCTGAGCCAGCCCTCTCGGCAGGCCTGAACACACAAAAAGGAGATCTTCCGTGTTGAACAGCTTTGATGCCCTCTGGGTCGAAGAACAGGCGGACGGCCATTTCACACGCACCATCCGCCAGCGCAGCATCCACGACCTGCCGCCCGGCGACCTGCTGGTGCGTGTACACTACTCGTCGCTCAACTACAAAGATGCCCTCTCTGCCAGCGGCAACCGTGGGGTGACCCGCAAATACCCGCACACGCCGGGCATCGACGCCGCCGGCGTGGTCGTCGAAAGCACTTCCGACACTTTCCAGCCAGGTGACCCCGTGCTGGTGAGCGGCTACGACCTGGGAATGAACACCCCAGGGGGCTTCGGCGGCTACATTCGGGTGCCAGCCAACTGGGCGGTGCGCTGCCCGGCCGGGCTGACGCTGCAGGAGAGCATGATGCTGGGCACGGCCGGCTTCACAGCCGCCCAATGTGTCGACGCACTGCTGGCCCACGGGGTCGCCGAAGGGACGCTGCACGGAGGCGAGGTGCTGGTCACCGGTGCCACCGGAGGGGTCGGCTGCATTGCCGTGGCACTGTTGAGCAAGCTGGGGCTGCCAGTCGTCGCCGCCACCGGCAAACCAGAAGAAGCAGATTTCTTGCGCAGGCTCGGCGCCGCAGCGGTGATCGACCGCAGCGAGGTCAACGACAGCTCAGGCCGCCCCCTGCTGCGCGAACGCTGGGCAGGCGCTGTCGACACAGTCGGCGGCCCAATCCTGGCCACCACCCTCCGAGCCACCCGCCACGGCGGCACAGTCGCCGCCTGCGGCCACGTGGCCTCCCCAACCCTGGAACTGACCGTCTACCCCTTCATCCTGCGCGGGGTCAACCTCCTGGGCATCGACTCCGCCAACGCCGCACTGGCCACACGCCGGCTGCTGTGGGAACGGCTGGCAGACGAATGGAAGCTCTCCAACCTGGAAATACTCGCACGTCAGGTGCCACTGGCCGGCTTGAACGCCGAAATCGATGCCATCCTGAAGGGACAGCAGCGCGGCCGGGTCGTCGTGGCCCACGAAGCAGAGAGCCGCCAGGCTTGAAACAGTTTTTCCCTCGGCAGTGGCTTACAGCCGGGCTTTGTTGCCCAGCGCCCGGCTGTAAAGCCCCAGATAGTGCGCTGCGCTGCGCTCCCACGAATAGTCCTGCCCCATCGCAGCAGCGACCATCTGCGCAATGTGCTGGGGACGGTCGTAATAGGTGCTGACCGCCCAGCCCACCGTGTAAAAAATGGCGTGCGGGCTCGGCTCCCAAAATTTGAAGCCGGTCCCTGCCCCCGTCTGCTCGTCGTACTGGATCACGGTGTCGTCAAGCCCACCGGTCGCACGCACGATCGGCAGCGTTCCATATTTGAGCGAGTAGATCTGGTTGAGGCCGCAGGGTTCATAGATCGAAGGCATGATGAAAAAATCAGCCCCTGCCTCGATCCAATGCGCCAGCAGGTTGTTGTAGCCGATAAAACTGCCCACCCGCCCAGGGTACCGGTCGGGCAGCCCACCGTAAAAAGACTCCAACCCCTTGTCGCCCGACCCCAACACAACAAACTGTACCACCATGCTCTCGACGATCCGCTCGATCGTGGCCGCCAACAGATCCAGCCCCTTCTGCCCAACCAGCCGACTGACCACCCCCACAATCGGAATTCGAGGGTTCTCTTCCAAATGAAAGCGGCGCTGCAGCTCCGCTTTGCAGATCCCCTTGCCCTGCAGCGCTTCAGACGTGTAGCGCGCCGGGATCAGCGGGTCCACAGCCGGGTTCCACTGGCTGTAGTCGACCCCGTTCAGAATCCCCACATAGTCTTCCTTGCGATCGGTCAGG
>JAPLGY010000698.1 GCA_026389955.1 Caldilinea sp.
CACCGGCCTCGGGCTGGCGACGGTGGCCAGCATCGTGCGCAGCCAATCGATCAGCGGGGTCAGCACCCAAAACAACGCGTAGACTGCCCCGTACAGCAGGGCCAACAACAGCCAGGCCAGCAGGTCGACGACCGGCTCCAACAGCGCCAGCCACTGGGCGATCTGTCCGGGGGCAAGCCATGCGGAGAGCAGCAGGCCCAGCAGCACCACCGCCCCGATCACCGTGCCCACACTGGCCAGCCAGGAACGGCTGGGCCGCAGGGGGCCCGTGTGGGCCATACTGCCGCTGTAGAGGGCCCGCTCCATCCCCGCCAGCGCCAAGGCCGCCATCGCGGCTACGATGAAAAGCAACAGCCAGCCCTGGCTGCCAGCAGCCGCTGACCGATCTCCGCTCAACTGGTCGGCCAGCAGCAGCAGCACAAAGGCGACCGTGCCTGTCTTCAAAGCACCGGCCACAGCGGCATGATCGTCCGCCCGCCCCCCATCCAGAAGCCCACGCAGCCACAGACCCGCTGCCACCACAAAGGCGAGCACAGCGGGCGGGATCTCGTTTGCCCAGAGCGACCCTTCCCCTGTCGCCAGCTGCAACCAGCGCAGATCCCAGGGCGCCAGCGGGGCCCCGTACTCTGCCCAGAGCAGCCCCAGCACCACCAGCAGCCCCAACGCCGCCATCCCGACACGTGCCTGGCGCGCAGCCACACCCCGTTCTGCAGCCTGCTGTACCAGCAGCCGCCCGCCCAACAACAGCGCTGGCAGCGCCCCAAAGGGGAGCAGCGGCCCCTGCGCAGAAGGGGAAAACCAGGTTTGCAGCTGCAGCAGCCACGGCCAGAGCCAGGCGATCCGCATGACAGCCGTCAGCCCAGCCTGCAGCCAGAAAAGCAGGGCTGTTTTACTCAGAAAATAGCTCTCCGGGCCAGCCAGAGGGGCTGCCTCCCCTTGCGGTGTCTTCGGCACAGGCTCAGGCAACGCGCAGCTGAACGACGTTCGCCGAGGGGTCTGACACTTGCCAGGAATTTGCCGCCGCTGTCACTGAACAGCCCGCTGCGGCCAGCCGTTCGAGGGCAGCCTGAAGGTCGGCAGGAGCGGGGACGACCAGCTCCCAGCAGAGCAGGCGGGCTGCGGCAGCGGGGGCAGGCGGTGCCCCTTGACCCGCCCAGGTGTTGAGCCCCAGATGGTGGTGGTAGCCGCCCGCAGAGACAAAGACCGCCTGCCGGCCAAATCGCTGCATCAGGTCGAGCCCCAGCAATTCGACATAAAAATGTTCGGCTGCCACCAGATCCGCCACATGGAGATGGACATGTCCTACCGTCGTCTCTGGCTCCAGCCCGTTCCACGCTCTCTGCGGCAGCGCAGCCGCCAGCAGCCCGCGTGCGTCGAGCGGGTCAGTTGTCATGGTCAGTTTCCCGGCGACCAGAGGCCACTCGGCCCGGGGCCGGTCACGATAGAGCTCAATCCCGTGGCCGTCGGGGTCGGTCAGATAAAGCGCTTCGCTCACGCCGTGGTCGCTGGCGCCGTCGATCGGGGTTTGGGTCTCCAGCAGGTGGGCCAGCAGACGCCCCAACGCGGTCCGGTCCGGCGTCAACAGGGCAAAGTGATAAAGACCTGTGTGGTTGCGCTGGACCGAAAGCGCGCCGGGCTGTTCGACCAACCGCAACAGCGCCTGTGTGCCGGCCCCCAGAAGCGCCTCCCCGGCGCTCTGCTGCTGGACGCGCAGCCCGATTCGGTCGGTGTAGTAGCGCAGCGAGCGCTCCAAGCTGCGTACGCTGAGGGCCACCACGCCGCAGTGTGTGGCTGGGCCCAACCTGGGTGAAACCATCTTTGCTCCCGTGGAATGGCTCTCTTGGCCTGAGGACAACGTTCGCTCGTCCGCAGGCGTTGAGGCAGCGAAAAGGCCTCTGTCGCCGTCGCTAGAGACAGAGCACAGACCTGAATCTGTTCAAGAAATAAAAAGACCTACTTGTGGTCCCCCGAAGGCTGGATTGGGGCCAGCCACCACAAGTAGGCCTATTTATATTGTAGCATGGCACCGACAATATTGCAAGACCATTCGGGGATTTGGGTCTACTTCACGATGGGGGCAGGTTTTTGGCAGCGTCCCCCATCTGGTCAAAGCGTCCGCTAAGGAAGGCGGCACGAACTGGCAGCAGGTTTTCGGC
>JAPLGY010000708.1 GCA_026389955.1 Caldilinea sp.
GGGGCGGCTGAGCGTGGCGCTGACAATGCCCAACACCTACTATGTCGGGATGAGCAGCCTGGCCTTGCAGCTGCTCTACCGCCTCTTCAACGCCGACGAGCAAGTCGTCTGCGAACGCATTTTCTGGGAGAAAAACGCTGCCCAGGCGGGCAAACCGCTCCGTTCGCTCGAAAGCGCGGCCCCTGTCACCGATTTTGCAGTGTGGGCCTTCACCATTTCCTGGGAGATGGACTATTTCAACGTGGTCGAGCTGCTGCGCCAGTCGGGGATCCCGCTGCGCGCTGCCGAACGCGCCTGCTCGCAGCAGTGGGACGGCAGCCCCTGGCCGCTGCTGATCGCCGGCGGGCCCGGTGTCACCATGAACCCCGAACCTGTCGCTCCTTTTTTTGACGCACTTCTGATCGGCGAGGGCGAAGAGGCGCTCCCCCACTTCCTCGACCTCTGCCGCGACGGGCTGGAAGACCCAAACGCGCTGCTGGCTGAACTCGACCGCACTCCCGGCTGGTATGTGCCCAGCCTGCGCCCCTCCAACCGCACCCACCCGCAGTTTCGCAAAGTTTGATGGAGATCGCGCGCGGCTGTGGCCGCGGCTGCCGCTTCTGTCTGGCAGGCTATGTCTATCGCCCTGCCCGCGAACAGCCCCTGGACAGCCTGCTCGCCTCTGCCGAGCAGGCCATCGCCGGCGGCCATACCAAGATCGGGCTGGTCAGCGCAGCGGTCTCCGACCACACCCAGATCGACGAGCTGGCGACCCAGCTGCACAAAATGGGGGCCAGCCTCAGCGCCTCTTCGATGCGGATGGACCCGATTTCGGTGCCGTTGATTCGTGCCCTGGCGGCCACCGGCGCCAAAAATTTGACGGTTGCCCCAGAAGCCGGCTCGCAGCGGCTGCGCTCGGTCATCAACAAAACCCAGACCGAAGACCAGATGATGCGGGCCATCTCCCTGGCCCAGGAATGCAACTTCCCCCAGCTCAAACTCTATTTCATGGTCGGCCACCCGACCGAAACCGACGACGATATCCAGGCGCTGATCGATTTCACACGCACCGCCCGCACCTACTTCAAACGCCGCATCGCTATCAACGCCACCCCCTTTGTCCCCAAGGCACACACCCCTTTCCAGTGGGAGGCCATGACCCCGGCCGAGACGCTGCGCAGCCGCCAGAAGACGATCCACCACGCTCTGGCCAGCCAGGGGGTCGACGTGCGTGCCGACTCCCCCGACTGGGCCGAAGTGCAGGCGGTGCTCAGCCGCGGCGACCGCGCACTGGCAGAGGTGCTCGTCGCGCTCCCTCCCGGGGGGCTGACCGTGCGCTCGTTCTTCCAGGCCATGGCGGCGTGCGGGCTTGACCCACACCACTACACCGGCACCTGGCCCGTAGGCAGCTCGCTGCCCTGGGATGTCGTCCAAAGCGGCGTGAGCGAGCAGTATTTTCACTACGAACTGCGCCTGGCCGCCCAAAGCAAAACAGGGCTGAGCTGCCCCCCAGACAGCGCTGGCTGCCTGGCCTGTCAGGCCTGCGACCCCCAATGGGCCTTTCGCTACGGCGACAACGCGGCACGCCCGGTGCCCGCCGCCAAAAGGGGCCCCTGGCGCGCCGAAGATTGGCAGCCCGCCCCACCCCACCGGGGCGCCTGACTTTCGCACGGGCGCGTGGGGAGGGAGTGGAAAACCGGGTTGCACAGTTCGCCCAGATTCGCTAAGATAAAGAAGAAACCCCTTCCCCTCTGTGGGAGCAACATTGGCCGAAGTGTCTGTGCAGACTGGACCCGCCTTCCGGGAAAAGAAAGAGAGCAGTGTATGTTGCGACAACAATTCTGGCACCGCCGTTCGCTCGCCGTTTCACTCTTGGCCTTGCTGCTGCTGGCCTCCCCCACTGCAGCCAGCGCTGCGGTGCCAGCCCCCCACCGACAGCGCGACGGGGCCGCCCCCAAACCCGTCGCCAGCCTCGAAGAGGTCCAGCAGGCTGTTGTCCGCATCGAGGCGGTCGGTGTCTTCAAAGACCCCTCCGAAGGCATGCTGATGGAGGCCGGCTCGGGCAGCGGCTTTCTCGTCGACCCCGCAGGATACGTCGTCACCAACAACCACGTGGTCACCGGCGCCGCCTTTTTTCATGTCTACGTGGACGGCCGCGACGAACCCGTCAACGCACGCGTGCTCGGCGTCTCCGAATGTGCTGACCTGGCCGTCATCGACCTCCAGGGCGACGGCTACCCCTACCTGAGCTGGTCGACCAGCCCGCTCAAGGTCGGGTTGGATGTCTACGCCGCCGGGTTTCCGCTGGGTGACCCCGAATATACCCTCACCCGGGGGATCCTCGCCAAGGCGCGCGCCGACGGCGAGTCCGACTGGGCGTCGGTCGACGGGGTCGTCCAGCACGACGCCGTGATCGACCACGGCAACTCCGGCGGCCCGCTCGTCACCGCCGAGGGCCAGGTCGTCGGTGTCAACTACGCCGGCAACCTCGATTCCAACCAGTTTTATGCCATCGGCCGCGAAGGGGCGCTGGAAGTGATCGACTCGCTGCTCCAAGGACAGAATGTCGATTCGATCGGCGTCAACGGGCGCGCCTTCGTCAGCGAAGACGGCGCGTTTTCCGGCATCTGGGTCTCCTCGGTCGCCTCCGGCTCCCCTGCCGGCGACGCTGGGCTGGCGCCAGGCGACATTCTCCTTTCGATCGAAAATGTCCCGGTCGGCCAGGAAGGCACGATGGAGATCTACTGCGATATCCTGCGCAGCCACAGCGCCGACTCCGTAATGGCAGTCGAAGTGCTGCGCACCGAAACCAACCAGCTGCTCAGCGGCCAGATCAACGGGCGCCCCCTCCAACCGAGCGTCTCGCTGGCCGACGCGGAGTCCGAATCGTCCGCAGAAAGCCAGACAGCGGCCAGCAGCGCCGAGACATCCGACGTCTACACAGAGTTTGTCTCCGTCAACGACCCCGACGGCATCTTTTCCTTCGACGCCCCAACCGACTGGAAGGATGTCCAGCACGAAACGTGGGTGTTCCAAGACGAAACTGTCGGGGTGCGGCTCAATCTCTCGCGCGACCTGGCCAACTTCTACGACGATTGGTCTTTGCCCGGTGCCATCCTCCGCTTCTCCACTTTGCTGCCAGAACGCATGGCTGTCGAAGAACTGCTCGACGAGTACATGCTGGCCGAATCG
>JAPLGY010000672.1 GCA_026389955.1 Caldilinea sp.
GGTCACCCCGGCCAACTCTCCGATCACCAGCCGGCCGGCATGGCCTGCCACAGTGCTCAGCGGGAAATGGGGGATCTCGGCGTAAGGGAATGCATCGGCGTCGGCGATCAGCGCAGCCAGCCCGCTCAGCCCGCTGCCCAAAATCAACCCAACCTTGGGGGCATGGCGGCTGCGGCCACGGAGCCATGCTGCCGCCTCATCGTATCGTGCAGTCGAAATTTGTGTCTCCATAGTTCCCTATTGTACCCGGAGGCTGTTTATCCTTCAAACAGCAAAGAGAGAAGGGGGCGCAGTGCGCGCCGACGGGAGCGATGGGGGGGGAGCGATGGGGGGGAGCGATGGGGGCGGGCAGCGAGGAGGGGGTTGACAGCGGCCGGGCAACGCGGTATACTTTTGTCAGAAAGACCCCCCTGGGGGGGAGGGGTATCCGGCAGGATCGACAACAATGATCGAGTCAAAATTGAAACAAGATCTGGTCAACCGGCTGCACAGTGTCGAAGGCCATGTGCGTGGGATCGAACGCATGGTCCTCGAAGACGCCTACTGCATGGATGTCCTCAAACAGGTCAAGGCCGTGCAGCAGGCCCTCGAACGGGTCAGCGCACTCACCCTCGAGAACCACCTCAAGACCTGCGTGACGACTGCTCTGCGCAGCGACAGCCAGGCCGATCAGGAACGGGTCGTCGCTGAAATTCTGGATGTGTTTAAGGCGACCAGCAAGCTGTAGCTTGCCAGCGGTTGGATGGTTTTTCAACGCCCAAGGAGGCTGCAATGACGACCAAAACGTACATGGTTCCTGCCATTTCCTGCGGACACTGCACTGCGACCATCGAACGTGAATTGAAGCTGGTGGCTGGCCTGCAGCAGGTCAAGGCCGATCTCGCCACCCGCCAGGTCACGGTCGAGGCCCAGAACGAAGCGGTTTTGTCCGCAGTCGAGCAGACCCTGATCGAGATCGGGTATCCAGCTGTTTAGGGGCCCAGAATGAGCACTGTGACCGCCGCCCCGTCTGGGCAACGCAAAGAGCTGATCCTCCCGATCGTGGGCATGCACTGCGCCAACTGTGCCAACACGGTCGGGCCAGGCGACCCCAGCGCAGATGATCGAGCGGCTCCAGCAAATTGGGTACGGAGCTGCGTTGGCCCAGGTCGACCTGCCGATCGCCGGGATGACCTGCAACAACTGTGCCAATACGATTACTCGGACCCTTCAGCGGCTGGATGGGGTGCTGTCGGTGCACACAAGCTACGCGACCGAACATACGACGCTCACTTACCTGCCGTCGATGGTGGAGTTGAGCGATCTCAAGCGGGCAGTGCGCGACGCTGGCTACCGGGTCATCGCTGCAGAGGGCAGCGAACAGGAGCAGCTGGACGCCGAGCAGGCGGCGCGGGCTGCTGAGATTGCGGATAAACAGCGCAAGGTCTGGGTCGGCGCGGTGTTGAGCACCGGGATCATGGGGCTCAGCATGGCGGAGATGGTGGGGCTGCCCTTTGATTTTCCTGGCCGTCTGTGGCTGGTGGCTGCACTGACGACAGTGGTGCAGTTCTATCTGGGGCGCGACTATTTTGTCAGCGCCTGGAAGGCGCTGCGGAACCGCACCGCCAATATGGACACACTGGTGACGATCGGGTCGAGCGTCGCCTATTTTTACAGCCTGGCAATTTTGCTGCTGGGGTTGAACACAGTGCATTTTCATGTCTACTTCGAGTCGGCAGCGATGATTCTGACACTGATCACGGTCGGCAAGTTTCTGGAAGCCCGCGGCAAAGGGCAGACGGGGGCTGCGATCCGTCAGCTGTTGGGGCTGCGGGCACGGACCGCCCGCATTGTGCGCGGCGCCCAAGGGGAGGAAGTCGAAGTGCCTGTCGAGGAGGTGCTGGTTGGAGATCGGGTGATCGTGCGGCCAGGAGAAAAAATTGCGGTCGACGGGGTCGTCGTTCTGGGGCAGAGCACGGTCGACGAGTCGATGCTGACTGGTGAGAGCCTGCCCGCCGGCAAGACAACGGGCGACCGCGTAATCGGCGGCACGCTCAACAAGAATGGCAGTTTTCAATTTCGGGCCACTGCGGTCGGCAAACAGACGGTGCTGGCCCAGATCGTCAAGCTGGTTCAGGATGCACAGTCCAGCCGAGCCCCCATTCAGGATCTGGCGGACCGGATTTCGGCTGTTTTTGTGCCGGCGGTGATTGTGCTGGCGTTGGCAGTGGGGGTCGTCTGGTATCTGTGGGGAGCCGCTGTTTTTTACGGCCATGCCAGCGCCCTGGGGACTGCCTTGATTTTTACCGCCACGGTGCTGTTGATTTCTTGTCCTTGTGCGTTGGGGCTGGCGACGCCGACGGCGATCATGGCGGGCACTGGGGTAGGGGCTCAGCAGGGAATTTTGATCAAAAATGCCGAGGCGTTGCAGAAGGCGGGTTCGATCGATACGGTGATTCTGGACAAAACCGGCACGATCACGGCGGGCAAGCCGGTGGTGACCGACCTGCTGCCGGCCGAAGGGGAGAGAGCGCTGCGGCTGATGCAGCTGGCGGCTGCGGTCGAACGGGCCAGCGAGCACCCATTGGCAGAGGCGATTGTGGCCTATGCAAAAGGGGCGAGCCCGCTGGCCGTCGAGCGGTTCAACTCGATCCCTGGGCGGGGGGTTGAGGCCACCGTGGCTGGGGAAGAGGTTTTGCTGGGCAACCCGGCGTTGATGGCCGAACGCGGGATTGCGTGCGCACATTGGCAGGCTGTGATCGATCGTCTGCAAGACGAAGGCAAGACGGTCATGGTGGTGGCTGCGGATGCAAGGGTGGTTGGACTGCTGGCTGTGGCGGATACACTCAAAGAGACGAGCGCGGCTGCGATCGCCCAGATGCATCGCCAGAAGCTGCGTGTGGTGATGCTGACCGGTGACAATTGGCGGACGGCCCGGGCGATTGCCCGTCAGGTCGGGCTGGACACGGCCGACGGCGTCTTTGCCGAGCTTTTGCCTGGCGACAAAGCTGAAGCCGTGCGTCGGGCCCAGCTGGCCGGCCATGTGGTGGCGATGGTGGGCGACGGGGTCAACGACGCCCCTGCGCTGGCACAGTCTGATGTGGGGATGGCCATCGGCACAGGCACCGATGTCGCTATCGAGGCTGCTGATGTGACGTTGATGCGCGGGGATCTGCGCAGCGTGCCGCAGGCAATTGCGCTGAGCCGGCGCACGTTGCGCACGATTCAACAGAATCTTTTCTGGGCGTTCGCCTACAACGTCGCGGCCATTCCAGTCGCCGCAGGGGTGCTGGTGCCTTTTTGGGGGCCACACGCCCAGCTGAACCCGATGATCGCCGCAGCTGCCATGGCGTTCAGCAGCATTTTTGTGGTTCTCAACTCTCTCCGGCTCCGCAACCCGACGTTGCCCTACAGACAGGGGGCAGACGGTATGGCTGCCGGGCTTCGCCCGTGAGCTTTGGTCATGCACGATTTTTTAGAGATTACGGAGACGCCGGGTGCACTGCTCAACCATGAGCAGCTGGGGCGAATGGTCTTGCGCTACAGCCTGGCTGAAGAGCTGGCGGCCGGGTGCCGTGTGCTTGAAATTGCCTGCGGGGCTGGTCTCGGGCTGGGTCTGTTGTGCGGTGTGGCGCGGTCGGTAGCTGCGTGCGACTGTTCGTTGGCCGCGCTGGCATTGGCGCAGCGTGCTGCCGACACCCAGGTGGCTTTCTCCGCAGCGGATGCGCAGTCTCTGCCCTTTGCAGCCTGCTCCTTCGATCTGCTCCTCTGTTTTGAGGCCATCTACTATCTGTCGCACCCTGCTGTGTTTTTGAACGAGTGTCGGCGCCTGCTGGCTGCCGGGGGGCGTCTGCTGCTCTCGACCAGCAACCCGGACTGGCCCTATTTTGCACCGGGCGCGCTCAGCGTCTCCTACCCTTCGGCGACGGAACTGCTGGATCTGCTGCGCCAGGCGGGGTTTGCAACGGTCGAACTCTACGGGTCGCTTCCGGTGGATCAGTCGCTTTCACGGCTTGGGGCGATGCGGGCGCAGGTGCGGCGTCATCTGCTGCGTCTGCGCTGTTTTCGTCGCGACAACAGGCTTGTGCGCGCGATCAAACGGCTCGGCTACGGCACGCTCACCCCGCTGCCGACACAGCTGCCTGCTGCGCTGCGTGTGGCCGCTCCTTTTGAGGCGTTGTCGCCGCTCCCGCTGGATCGGCCAGACCGACGCCATCGTGTGTTGTATCTGGTTGCGGCATGAGGTCGAGCTCCCCGATCGTCGACGGCCCGGCCTCCACTTTGCCGCTGGCGACATCGTAGACGACGACTTCCAGCCGATAGCGGCCTGCTGGCAGACTGGCCGGCAGTTCCAGCGTTTTGGGGTCAGGCAGCACGGTGTCCAAAAAGAGATAGGTGGGCAGGATTCCGCGAGCTGGGGGGCCATCCTGCTGTGCAACCGTGCTCCCGTCGGGTGCGACCAGCCGCAGCGAGCTGTTGAGCTGGCTGTCGATCGTGGCGGTCGCCTGCCAGTGGAGCACGACGGCCAGCGGCTGGCCGGCCTGGGCGGTTGTTGCCTGCCAGCCGGCCAAGGTCAGGCGGCCAAAGGGCTGGGGAGCTGTGGTTTCAGCCACGTAGGCTGGGGGGGCACGCCAGCCTTGGGCCAGGAGGGCGATCACCCCCCGTTCGCTGAAGACGGGGTCGAACTGTTCTACCACCATCTGTTGGAAATCGTTTTCGTACCGGGTGGCCAGCCGAAAGGCGTCGGTCACCAGCCAGACGCGTGGGGCTGTGGCGACGACACTTTGCAGCTGGCTGGTTTCTGCGAGCAGCTTTGCTCCTGACCAGCGGTCGACCTGTTTTCCCTGCGCGCCAATCACAAATTCTTCATACACCCGCTGGACGGCATAGTAGTCGCACGGGGTGCCCAGGACAAAGGCGCAGGCGGGGGGTTGCGGTGAAAGCACGATGTCGCCGGGCTGGCGTTGGGCCGCCACGTACTCGAAGACGCGGTCGTAGCCTTCCACCTGGCGATCCAGCACGGCCTTGGCGGCTGGCCAGCCCAGCCCCAGCAGCAGGGCGGTCAGCAGGACGGTCACGCCACTGCGCCAGCGTTCGTTTGTCCAGAGCCGGTCCACGATCCCGATCAGACCGGCTGCCCCCAGCAGCAGCCAGAGTGGCTGGACCAGAAAAAGGTAGCGGGTTTCGCGCCACTGGCCGCCAGCCAGGGTCAGAATGAACGCCAGCACAAAAAACAGGGGCAGTGCAAAAAAGAGTGTGGCCTGGTGGCTGCAGGGGATCTGTCGAAGCTGTCCGCCGGCACGTGCCAGCGCAGCCAGTGCAGCGCCGAGGGCCAGCAGGCCGGCCAGCGTCCACGGCAGCCGCTCTGGGGCAACCAGCAGCGGGGCATAGGCGGGCCAGGCGGCTGCGACATCGAAGAGCGGGGCGACCTAGGGGCGTTCGGCCTGGATGGTTTCAAAAAAGCCTGGCTGTCCCACGAGCTCCACGCCGAAACGAACAGCCAGGCTCACCAAAATCAGCGCATGGGCGGGCCAGACGGCCCGCCGGAACAAAAAGCGAGGCCCGCACCAGAGCACCGTTGCCAGCGCCAGCGGTGGATAGAGCAGCACAGTCTGTTCTTGTGAAAAGAGGGCCAGCACGAACAGGCCTGCAAACACGAGCTGGCGCCGTGCCAGGCTGACGCGTGAGCTGCTCTGGAGCGACCAGAAGGCGGCCCAGAGGGTGAGCAGGGTGAAAAATTGCAGCTGGGCATAAAAACGAGCCCGTCCGCTCCAGACGATGGCCTCTGGGAGCAGCGCCAGCCCCAGCGCAGCCAGCCAGCCCACGCGGGCGTGCCAGACCCGCCGGCCCATGATGAAGGTTGCCACCAGCGTGGCCAGCCCGAAGAGCAGCGCCGGCATGCGTCCGGTGGTATAGTCGAGCCCGGCTATCAACCCGGCCAGCGCCGTCACGTAGGTGGCCAGCAGCCCGCGCGTGTACAGAACCCCGCTGGGCAGCACAGGGACCCCAGTTTCCAGCGTGCGCTGTGCCGCCCACAGCGTCGTGAATTCATCGACGTAGAGGCTGATGGTCTGGATATAGTGCCAGCGCAGCCAGCCTGCCAGCGCCACCAG
Source organism: Caldilinea sp. (assembly GCA_026389955.1). The sequence continues at coordinate 6,093 of JAPLGY010000672.1, forward strand.
GGCGACCACCCCGATCAGCGCAAAACGATAGCTCTTCAGGCCAGCTGCGCGCATCAGGGAACCTCGACGACGGCCAGCGCGGCAAAGTCCCCTACGGCCTCGCCTTGTTGGCTGACGGGCAGACGGCGCTCGCCGTTGTACAGCCCGGCGCGCAGCGTGTACGGGCCTGCTGGCAGGTCAGAGGGCAGCGCCAGGCGCAGGGTCGTCCCGATCTGTTGGCCGGGCTGCCAGCTGTAGGTCGGGGCCGACTCGCCCAACGGCGGCTGGTCCTGCTGGGCAACCAGCTGGCCGTCGCTGTCGACCAGATGCAAAAAAAGTGTGTAGCGAACCTGAGGGTGTTCCAGCACCTGCCAGTGCAACCGAATCTCCAACTCGGCCCCTGCCTCCACGGTGGGAGGCAAAGGTTCTGCGGCCAGCCCAAAGCTATTTCCCAGCTGCCAGCGAGCGGTGCTGGCGGGCGTTTTTTGTGTTTCGTCGGGGGGGGGGACTACCTGGAGCAGGGCGACAGTCTGTTGGGGGCTGGGCAGCGCAGCTCCGCTGCGTGCGTCAGCTGCGGGCAGCGGGGCCAGCGTCGTCGGGTCGTAAAAAGAGAGGAGGAGCGGGTAGAGGCCGGGCGGGGTATCTGCGGGCACGGCCAGCCTGTGTCCATCTGGCCGCACCTCGCGCGGTGGCCAGCCAGCGGTCGGCGCGCCCCAGGGCCACCCCTCGCTGCGCCAGAGCTCGCTGCCATCGAGGGAGACCAGCCGGACCAACACATTGTAGTTGGCTTCGATCGCACCGAGCGACTGCAGGTAGAAGGTGACCTGCTGCTGCGCACCGGCCTGCACCTGTGGCTGGGGAAGGTCGACGCCGACCAGCCGGATTGACCCTCCAAAATCGGCTGCCGGCGCTGTGTTGAGGTCGATAAACGGGGGCAGGAGTGTTTGACGCAGGTCGTAGACGCGCGCCAGCACCAGCCCGTTCTGTGTAACCTCATGGACCGGCTCTTGGCTGGCAAACCAGGCGACCGCTGCGGGGGAGGGCAGCTGGCGCTGCCATTGATTGACATAGGTCACAGCGTAGTCGGTGTCCAGCCAGGAAAGCGGGGAGCTGTAGCCCATAGGCACTGCGGTGCCGGTCGAAAAATAAGAGAAAGGTCCGTCGGCGTACCAGGCGGCGATGCGGGCCTGGTCTCCGCCTGGTTGACGGCGGATCCACTTGGCGGCGTCGTCGAGTCCTTCGCCCCAGCCGACGAAGAGCACCTGGGGGGCGGTGTAGCTGCCGCCGGCCAGCGGGTTGAAATAGGTCAGATAGTAGGGGTAGGTGAGGAGGGTAAAGAGGCCGTGCAGCCCGAAGATGGCTGCGGCCAGGACGGCGGTGGGGGAGAGGGTTCGCAGCCGCTGCACCCAGGGGCTGGTCTGCCTGCGCCAGGGCAGTTGGATCAGAGCCATCCAGCCGATGGCGGCGATCGTATCCAGGGCGAGGAAAGCTGGCAGGATATAGCGGTCAAACTTTTTGGCGGGCACGCTCATGGCGAGGACAAAGACGAGCACCAGCCAGAGCAGGGCGCGGCTGCTGCGGCGGGTGCGCACTGCGGCGAAGACCCATTCGCGGCGCGCATAAAAAACGAACGCTGCGGCTGTGCCGACCAGCACGGCAGGGGTCAGGCGCCAGAAGATCGCGACTGGGTAGAAAAGGGGGCCTGGGTCTGGGGTGGGGGCTCCCCAAAAAAAGTTGGTGTTGACATGTCCTTCCACATAGGCTTCCATCTCGGTGGCCATGCGCAGCAGGGAGCCGAGCGGGTCGACCCACATGGCTGGCCAGAGCAAAAAGAAGGTGGCGGCGGCGACCGTGGCCCAGAGGACGAAGCCTGTGCCGAGCATGCGGATGGCGTGGGCAGCGGAAGGGGGTGGACGGGAAGGGGGCTCTTCGGCGTAGGGGTCAGCCAGCCCGGTTTTGGAGCGGTAGGCCCAGATGCGCCAGGCCTGGGCTGCGACCAGCACTGCTCCTGCTGGGAGCAGCAGGGCGGCTGGGGTTTTGGTCAGCCAGGCCAGCCCCATAAAAAGGCCGGAGAGCAGCAGATCGCGCCGTTGTTGTCCGGTATAGAGCCAGGCGAGAAAGTAGACGAAAGCGACGAAGACAAAGCCGGCCACGAACCCATCCGGGTGCAGCTGGCGGGAGAGGGCGACCCCGAAGGGGTCGAGTGCCAGCAGGAGCAGGGCCAGGGTGGCGGTGTTTTGGCCCAGCAGCCGGCGCAGCGGGAAAAAGCTGACCAGGAGCAGCAGGGCGACACCCAGGGCCACCCAGCGTCGGCTGGCGGCCAGCAGCTCCAGCGGGGTGTGGGGGGTATGGGTTTGCAGCCACGTTTCGAAGTGTTCGCGTTCCCAGGTGAAGTAGCCGGGGGTTTGTCGGGGGTAGTCTGGGTAGACGCTGAGCAGGCCGAGGGTACCGGCCCACATCACGGTCACGCCGGGGTGTTCGCGCTGGAAGGTGCGGGCATAGTCGGCCTGGCTGAGTGCGTAGGTAATCATCCAGGACGGGCAGCCGCTCGAAGCTCTCTTCCAGATACATCCCGGTGTAGAGCGGGTAGAGGCCGTCGGGGGCGTCTGGTTTGATCGGAATGACGTAGGGGTCGGCGACCAATTCTCCGGGGTCCCACCGCCAGGTCTCGCGGCCTTCGCAGACTGGGTAGCCGTCGCGTTGGGCAACGATCTGGCCGTCGCCGAAGTAGGATTGGTTGAAGACCTTGTAGGAGCGGTCGATCGGCTGCTGGGCGCGCCAGTAGAGGGTGAGGTGGATCTTGTCGCCGGCCCGCAGTGGAGTTTCATAGTGGAGGTCGTATCCTTCCAGCGTGATCTGGTTGCCCAGGTTGGCGTGCAGGGGGTAGGTGACCGGCGGGTCGACTGCGGGGTAGGTCAGGGGCAGGTCAGCCAGGGCATGGCGGTCGACATGGATGCGGGCCGCCAACAGGGTGTGCAAGGTTTCGAACGCGGCGTCGTGGTCGCCCAAGGCTTCTTCGATGCCCGCGGCTTCGAGCAAGAAAGCCAGCTGCTCGCGGCCGCGCAGAGCCAGGCGTGC
>JAPLGY010000168.1 GCA_026389955.1 Caldilinea sp.
TGGTGGGGGCCCATGTTGATAATCATGTTCTCACGGTTCATGCCAGGCGGCAGCACAGGGGGCTTGCTCTCCGCAGCCAGCACCTGCTTGCCAAACGATTCAAATTCGGGGTCGCTCCAGGTCAGGGTGAAGGGCACTTCTTCGCCCCCCACCGGCACCTGCTTTTGCAGCGGGTGGTTGGGCCAGCTCTCCGGCATCAGGATGCGGCGAAGGTCAGGATGGCCTGTAAACCGGATCCCCATCAGATCCCAGACCTCGCGTTCGGGCCAGGTCGCGCCGGCAAAGACACCCGCCAGACTGGGAACGGAGGGCCGCTTGTTGTCAGCCACGGGGCAGACCACCATCAGATGCTGCTTGCGGGCGTAGGAACGCAGCTGGTAGACGGTGTGGAAACGCTGGTCGCTGACCGGCAGCTCAGAACGGTCGACCGCAGAAACATCGATCAGCGCCTCGTAGCACAGCTGCGGATCCTGGCGGACAAACTCGGCCAGCGCCACCAGCTGGCCGGGCGCCACGTAGACAACCTGCTGGCCGTTGTGCAGGCCAGCCGCCAACAGAGCCGTACCAAAGCGTTCGACAATACGGGCCGTGTCCGGGCTTTCCCCGGAAGGCAACGGGGCCACCGCCGGGATCCCCAACGGGTTGAGGCCGGGCAGCGTTTCGTAAGCGCGCGTGCGGGGAGAAACGTTGAGCATGAAGTTCTCCGGGAAGTTAGGCCAGTTGGGGCCGGCGCAATGATTCGAGCGACGAAATTTCGTCCGGCTGTTTGGAGGGAGGCGACACCTTGGACTCGACATAGGTGCGGAACGTCTCTTTGCCCTGCTTGGCGCGCAACTTGTCGAGCGCATAAAGCAGCGACTCTGGGCGGGGTGGGCACCCTGGCACATAGACATCGACCGGAATGAGTTTGTCCACCCCTTGGACAATCGCATAGTTGTTGAACGGGCCGCCAGCGCTGGCACAGATCCCCATCGCAATCACCCATTTGGGCTCAGACATCTGGTCGTGGAGCCGCTTGATGACCGGAGCCATCTTGTTGCTGACCCGACCCGAGACAATCATCAGATCTGCCTGGCGAGGGCTGGCACGGAAAAGCTCGGAACCGTACCGTGAAATATCGTGGCGGGCAGAGCCGGTAGCGATCATTTCGATCGCGCAGCAGGCCAGGCCAAAAAGCAGGGGCCAGGTGCTGTTTTCACGGCTCCAGTTGACCAGCGTCTCCAGCTGGGTGGTGAGAATTCCTTCAGGCAGTTTTTCTTCGAGACCCATGCGTAGTTACTCCCAGTCTAAAGCACCCTTCGACCACTCGTAGACGAGGCCGAGAACAAGAATCAGCAAAAAGAACCCGATCGGCGCCAGCGCAACCAGCACCCCATAGGTATCACGCAGCGGCAGCAGCGCCCCAGCCCACGGAAACAGAAAAACAACTTCGATGTCAAAAAGGATAAACAGCATCGCCACCAGATAGTACTTGACCGGAAAACGGCGGCGCGCGTCGTGGAACGGGATGATCCCCGATTCGTACGGCTCCAGCTTCTGGGCATTCTTGCGGCTTGGGCCCAACAGGCTGGGAAGCCCAATGGCGATGAGGGCAAAAACAATGGAGATGACAATAAAAATCAGAAGTGGAAAATAGTCTTGAGCCATCAACGTCTTCCTTGCTGCTGGGCAGGCCCTGGACAAGGCTTGCCGTCCCCAAAGAGTCAATCCGTTGCCATACTGCTAAAGCAGTTTACATTAGCCGATCTCTTGTGTCAACTCTACACCTGCGGTTCCTGTCCCTTTGTGAAAAAGAGAACGAGGGCCCGCCGACGAATTTCACAAATTCCCAATTTGGGGGCTAGACAAATCCCAAATCCTATGGTAATATGTGGGTCAAAGTGGGGCGATGTGGGACAAATGTACCTTCTCAGCTCTCCACTTTTTTGATACGAGAGTTACCTGTTGTTCGGGGTGTTTCAAAAGTAATGGGTGGTGCGCAGTACGCCCAGACCTGCCGCACCAGACATGGCGCTATCGGTTGCGCATCACTCATTACGGCCCGGGCTGACTCCCGGGAAGACAGTTTTTTGCAAAAGACCGCAGAAAACAGGAGAACCTCCCACCAGGCAGCAGTTTCAGGCAGCAGTTTTTGCAGGCAATAGCTTTGCGGACAACAGCGCAACCGATATGTTTCTGGGCGAATACACACATACACTGGACGCCAAGGGTCGGCTGACGATTCCGTCGAAATACCGGAACGAACTGGCGGCTGGGATGGTGTTGACACGCAACCCTGTGGACCGTTGTCTGCTGTTGTTTCCCCAGGTGGAGTGGGATCGGCTGGCAGACAAAGTCAGTGCGCTGCCGTTGACTGACCCAAGGTCTGCCGCCTTTCGCCGTGCTTTCTTCAGCGCTGCGGAGGATGCCGAGCCCGATGGGCAAGGGCGAATTTTGTTGAGTTCACGGCTGCGCAGCCACGCCCAGATCCAAGGGGACGTGGTCGTAGCGGGGATGAATAAATTTATTGAACTGTGGGCACCCGCACTCTGGGAGGAAAAAGTAACAGGTGTGTTGGCGGATGTCGACTTCACCGGCGACTTTTTTGGCACCTTAAGTCTCTAAATACGTAATGGGAGATCGCCTGCCCATCGCCGCAGACCCGGCCACTGCTTTCCATGAGCCGGTGTTGTTGAACCAGGTGCTTGACGGTCTCGCTGTCAAGCCAGGTGCCTGGATGATCGACGGCACCGCAGGAGGTGGTGGTCACACCGAAGCCTTGCTGGCTCGTTCCGCACCCAATGGCCGTGTATTGGGAATCGATGCGGACCCAGCCGCCATTCGGCGAATCTCAGTACGCCTTGCCGACGCACTGGCCGCACAGCGCCTGGTCCTGCACCAGAGCGAGTTTGCCCGGCTGGAAGCGGTGGCAGCTGCGTACGCATTTGCCCCAGTTGATGGCGTCCTTTTAGACTTGGGAGTGAGCAGCTTCCAGTTGCAGACGCCAGACAGGGGCTTTTCATTTTCTCAACAAGGCCCGCTCGACATGCGCTTTGACCCGGAACAGACCCCCAGCGCGGCCGAGGTGGTCAACGAATGGCCCGAGCAGGAGCTGGCCGAGCTCTTTTTCCGCTGTGGGGAAGAGCCACAGAGCCGACGGATTGCAAGGTACCTGGTCCAGCACCGACCCTTTGCCACAACTACAGCGCTGGCAGAAGCGATCGAACATGCCGTTGGCGGGCGTCGTGGCGCCCGCCTCCACCCGGCGACCCGTATCTTTCAGGCGCTGCGCATTCTGGTCAACCAGGAGCTGCAGCAGATCGAGGCGGTGCTGCCCCAGGCACTCCGTCTGCTGCGGCCAGGCGGTCGGCTGGCTGTGATCAGCTTTCACAGCCTGGAGGATCGGATCGTCAAACGGTGGATGGCAGAGGAGGCTCGTATCTATGTGGCTGACCCCACACACCGGTACGGTGGCTACGAGCGCCAGCCCACGTTGCGGATTCTCACTCGAAAACCCGTGATGGCTGCGGCCGACGAGGTGAACCGCAACCCACGCAGCCGTTCGGCCAAACTTCGTGTTGCCGAAAAGCTGCCCCCCAATCTAGTGTGAAGCGTGATGTGTGACAAGTGAACTGCTGGCCCTCCCTCACACCACTCATCACGGATCACAAAATTCGGAGGCCCAGACAGCCTTCCGTAGTGTAGGGGCGACGCGTGCGTCGCCCCTACTACACTGTAAACCGTTGTTCTGTAAACCGTTGTCCCGTAAACCATCGAGACAAAATGATTCGAGAGAGGTGTGGGGATGTTACAACGCAGCAGCCTGTCTTCTACAGTCTCCTCCGAGTTGAACGCTCCCTGGCCGCAGAGTTGGCTCCAAGGCAGGTGGGGCAGAGGGCTCGAGCTGATCTGGCTGCCAGTCAACGCGCGCCAGTATCTGCTGGTGCTGGTTGCCGTCACTGTGCTCGCGGCCGGCATGCTTTCCCAGGTCTGGTTCAACGTTCAGATCACCCAAGAACAGCGTCAGTTGCAGGGGCTCGAAGCGCAGCGCCAGCAGATTGAACGACAAAACAGCGAGCTGGTCTACGCGATCGCTGCGACGACATCGCTGCGCCAGATCGAGCAGTATGCCCTGGCCCAAGGGTACCGGCCCACAATGGCACCGGTCTATGCCAGCCGCCAGCCCCCCGTAGAGCTGTCTGACGCCCAACCGACGCCGGCAGCGGTCGGGCGCATGCAACAGCCCGCAACCGCCAGAGACGGTTTCTGGGCGGCCGCCGGGCGAGGGCTCGACGCTGGGGGCACCTGGGTTCTTCAGCAGGCCCAGCAAGGATCTGCCGCTGCCGTCCATTGGTTTACAGAAGTGCGGAGACGCTGGATGCCATGACGACCGCCGGGGTTCGAGAAGTCGCCCCCCCTGCAGCGCCGCAGGCGATCAGCGAACAGCATTTGGGCCCGTCGGCAGCGACGCAGAGGCGTGAGCTTTGGCGCTTCTGGTCGCTTGTGCTGTTGTTTGGCCTGCTGACCGCCAGCGTGGTGTTCGCGCTGGTGCTTCACCAGGCACTGCGTCTGGGAGGCATGCGTGCGGCAGCGCTGCCCCACCAGACAGACTCGGCGCGCGGGACGATCGTCGACCGCAACGGGGCCGTGCTGGTGGCTGACCAATACTTTTATGAGGTCTCGGTGGACCCGAACCAGCTCAGCCAGGACGCAGATCGTCGGACGGTGGCCGATGCGCTCGAACAGCTCGCCAGCTTGCCAGCCAGCCAGACGTTTGAGCTGCTGCGCAGCTACGCCGGACGCAGATACCTGCGGCTGGCCAGAGCCATCCCGCTGGAACAGGGCGAACGCATCCTGGCAGAACAACAGCGGCTGACGGAGGAGCAAGGCGTCCACCCCTTGACAGCGGTCACCCTGACCCTTGCCCCACAGCGGTATTACCCAGAACAAAGCCTGGCCGCACATCTCCTGGGCATCGTGGCCATGCTGGATGGGGCGACCTGGCTGCGTGGGGTCTACGGGGTCGAGGGCTACTACGATTCGTTTTTGCGCGAGCGGGATGGCGTACGCCTCACCCGCCAATACACCCAACCCTTCACCCAGCTGCCGACACAGGTGCGGCGCTTCTTGCCTTCACTGGCCGGCCGAGACCTGGTGCTCACGATCGACCGCAGCGTGCAGTGGATTGTCGAAGAAGAGCTCCAGCAGGCGCTGAAAATCTATGGGGCCCAGGCGGGGAGCATCCTGGTCATGGAACCCAAAAGCGGGGCCGTTCTGGCGATGGCCAGCGCCCCAACCTATGATCCCGGCACTTTTGCAGAGGCCGACCCCGCCTCGCTGCTCAACCCGGCCATCAGCGCTCAGTACGAGCCAGGCTCTGTTTTTAAAATCATCACCGCAGCCGCCGCGCTGGACAGCAGTGTGGTGACCGCAACCCAGATCCTGACCGACAGTGGCTCGATCGCGGTCGGCCAGCGTGTGATTCTGAACAGCGACCGGGCTGGCTACGGGCTGGTGACAATGGCAGAGGCGCTGGCCCGCTCGCTCAACGTGATCACAGCACAGTGGGCGCTGTTGCTGGGTGAACAAAAGTTTTACCAGTACGTAGAACGGTTTGGCTTTGGCAAGGTGACCGAAATTGACCTGGCTGGGGAAATCTATGGTCTCGTCAAACAGCCCGGCATGTTGAACTGGAGTCTGTCGGATCTGGGCACCAACAGTTTTGGCCAGGGGCTGGCAGTGACGCCAATCCAGATGGCGAATGCCACCGCCGCGCTCGCCAATGGGGGCCGGCTGATGCGCCCCTATGTGGTCGCAGAACGGGCGCTGGACGGTCAGGTCCAAGTCACAGAGCCGACGGTGCTCGGAATTGCCGTCGCACCAGAGACAGCCCGCCAGATGACCGATATTCTTGTCCAGGTCGTCGAACAGGGCAACCAGGCCGCACGCGTCCCAGGCTACCGAGTGGCCGGCAAGAGTGGCACCGCACAGATCCCGACCCAGGAAGGATACACCGAAGATGAGACGATCGTCACCTTTGTCGGCTACGCACCGGCTGACGCCCCCCGGTTTGTGGTGCTGGTCAAGTTGGAGCGGCCAGACCCGGCAATCAGCCGCTGGGCTGGCCGTACAGCGGCCCCTACGTTTTCCCGTGTGGCCAGCCGGCTGCTGCGCTACTACGGCATCCCACCAGATGCCATCCGACTCGGCCAGCAGCCAACAGGCCAGTGAGGAGGCTGTATGACTGCACAACCCCATCTACCCACCTCGATTACACAGCATACGTTGTGGACCGCCCTGACCGGCGGGCTGCCGCCGCTGTCTCTGCCCCCTGCCCCGATCGCACACGTCGCGCTGGACAGCCGAGATGTCGTGCCGGGCGATCTGTTTGTGGCGCTGCAGGGGTCCAGAGCCGACGGCCATGCCTTTCTGGCCGACGCACTGCGCAACGGTGCGCAAGCACTGCTGGTCGAGGAACGGGGCTGGGCTGCAGCACAGGCTGCTGGCGCCACCCTGATCGACTGTATGACAGCGCGGCCAGAAAGCCAGCTCCCAGAGCGGCCCGGCTCCTCGCCGCTGGCCTATGTGGTCCCCGACAGCGTGGCCGCCCTCCAACAGACGGGCGCTTTCCAACGGGTGCACCGTGCTGCACCGACACTCCGGGTGGTCGGGGTGACCGGCAGCGTCGGCAAAACCAGCACCAAGGAGCTGACAGCCAGCGTGTTGCGCCAGCGCTACACGACCCACGCCTCCCCAGGCAACCTCAACAGCGAACAAGGGCTGCCTTTGGCACTGCTGGGGCTGAACACCGAACATGCCTGTGCCGTGTTCGAGATGGGAATGCATCGGCTGGGCGAGATCGAACGGCTCTGCCAGCTGGCCCGCCCCCAGGTCGGGGTGGTGACCAACGTCGGCCCTGTCCACCTGAGCAGACTCGGCACCATCGAACGGATCGCCCAGGCCAAAGCCGAGTTGGTCCAGGCTCTGCCCAGCGCTGCAGACGGGGGGGTCGCCATTTTGAACTGGGACGACCCGTGCGTGCGGGCCATGGCCTCACTGACCCCCGCCCGCATCTTCCGCTACGGGCTGTCGCCCGAAGCCGATCTGTGGGCCGATACGATCGAAGGAATGGGGTTGGAAGGGCTTCGTTTTCGGCTGCACTACCGATCGCCTGACAGCACACGGGCCGAGTCGGTGCATGTCAAAGTGCCCCTGTTGGGCCAGCACAGCGTCCATACAGCACTGTGCGCGACCGCAGCAGGGTTGGTCGAGGGGCTGAGTTGGGGAGAGATCGTTGCCGGTATGCAGAGCATGGCTGGCCAGCTGCGCCTGGTCGCAGTGCGTGGCCTCTACGGCAGTACGGTGATCGACGACACCTACAATGCCAGCCCGGCCAGCATGATCGCCGCACTCAACCTGCTGGCAGATATCCCCCGCGCAGCCGGTGGAAGACGAATTGCCGTGCTGGGAGACATGCTGGAGCTGGGCAGCTACGAACACGAAGGACACCAGCGGGTCGGGTGGCGCGCCAGCGAGGTGGTCGACCTGCTTCTGACCGTCGGACAGCTGGGCCGTGCCCTCGGGGAGGCGGCGCTGGCAGCCGGTTTTCCAGCGGATCAGCTGTCAATGCTGCCAGACCACAGCGCCGCAATCGACCGGCTGCGCCAGCTGCTGCGCGCCGGCGACCTGGTGCTGGTCAAAGGGAGCAGAGCCGTGGGAATGGACGTGATCGTCGCCGAAATTACCGGTGCTGCCGCCACAACCAGTGATATCGGGCAGGAGCCAGGTGATGGATAATCCGTTGGAGCCGCGCATGGCCTATGCGCTGAGTCTGGGAACGATCAGCTTCTTGTTTGCTGTGCTCTGGGGACGGCCCCTCATCCGTTTTCTGCAGCACAAAGGGGTCGGCAAACAGATCCGCATCGAACAGCCGGGCCATCATCAGCTCAAAACCGGCACGCCGACGATGGGGGGCGTGCTCTTTGTGGTGCCGGTGCTGGTGATCATCGGGCTGCTCAACATCGTCAAACTGTTGGGCATGGACGCTATCGGACAGAGCACCCTGCTCCTCTTTTTTTGCCTGGGTTCGCATGTCGTGCTGGGGGCGATCGACGACTGGCAGGGAATCCAGGGACTGCGCGGGCGCGGCGAAGGGATGAGCCCGCGGATGAAAAGTGCCTTCCAAGTCCTCTT
>JAPLGY010000418.1:0-6534 GCA_026389955.1 Caldilinea sp.
GGAAAGCAAACTAGGCTTTGGAAAGCGATAGGGACTATGGCAGGTCACGCTGAGAATACCGACATCATTGTCGCCACCCAGGTCAACAAATGGTACGGCGACTTCCACGCGCTCAAAAATGTCAGCCTGGCGGTCAAACGCCGCGAGGTTGTGGTGATCATCGGGCCCTCCGGCTCGGGCAAATCCACCTTTATCCGCACGATCAACCGCCTCGAAGAACACCAGAGCGGGGAGATCGTTGTGGACGGCATCCCGCTGACCCACGACGTGCGCAACATCGAGGCCATCCGCATGGAGACCGGCATGGTCTTCCAGCAGTTCAACCTTTTTCCTCACCTGACCGTGCTGCAGAACATCACCCTGGCCCCGATACAGGTGCGCAAGATCAAAAAGGCCGAAGCGGAGGCACGCGCCATGCAGCTGCTCGAGCGTGTGGGCATCCCCGAGCAGGCCCCCAAATTTCCTGGACAGCTTTCGGGTGGCCAACAGCAGCGGGTGGCGATCGCGCGAGCGCTGGCGATGCAGCCCAAGATCATGCTCTTCGACGAGCCGACCTCCGCCCTGGACCCGGAAATGATCCGTGAGGTGCTCGAGGTAATGGAGGAGCTGGCAGAGTCCGGCATGACGATGGTGGTGGTCACGCACGAGATGGGCTTTGCCAGAGGCGTGGCAGACCGGATCGTGTTCATGGACAGCGGCGAGATCGTCGAAATCGGCACCCCCGAACATTTTTTCACCAACCCACAGCACGATCGCACCAAACTTTTCCTGAAGCAGATTCTGAAATAGGGGTCCGGGTTGGATTGGGTGTACGGCCAGGGATGGGCTTTCGCGGCAGCAGCCCCCTCTCTGCTATACTGGTGTCTATGTCGATTCAGGCACATGCGACGCCCAATCCCAACGCCATGAAGTTCACGCTGGGAGAACGCCGTTTTGCCACTCCCCGCAGCTACGCCAGCCAGCAGGCTGCGGAGGCGGATCCGCTGGCGGCGGCGCTCTTTGCGTTGGGAGGGGTCTACAATGTCTTTATGGTGCAGGATTTTGTGACGGTCAACAAGGTGCCCGAGAGCAGCTGGGAAACGCTGGTTGAACCGATCCAGGCCTGTATTGCACGCTATCTTGCGACGACGCGTTGAACAGGGCCGCTGCGGCGGTCGGCAAAGAGGCAAAGAAAAGAGTCCGGCGATGAGAGGGGAAGCGACAAAGCGGCCGCTGATGGTGGCCAGCGAAAATGGACGGCAGGGGCTGATGGCTGGCATGGCGCTGCTGCGTCAGGGCGGCAGCGCGCTGGACGCCGTTGAAGCGGCCTGCCGGGTGGTCGAAGACGACCCGGACGACCAGAGCGTCGGGGTCGGTGGGCTGCCCAATGTGCTGGGAGAGGTCGAACTGGACGCTTCGATCATGGACGGTGCCACCTTGCAGGCCGGTGCTGTGGCGGCACTTCAGGGTTACGGTCAGGCCATCACCCTGGCCCGCCGGGTGATGGAGGAGACACCGCACGTGCTGGTCGTCGGGCGCGGGGCAGAACGGCTGGCCGCCGAGCTGGGCATCCCCCCGCAGGAACAGCGCACAGAGGCCTCTTTGCTGCGCTGGCGTGAACGATTTGAAGAGCGAGGCCTGGCCCCAACGGACTCCCTGCGTCTTCTGGCCCGGGCGCTGAGCCGCCCGCTCCCTTTGCTGGCCCGCCAGCCCCGGATCGACACGCTGGGGACGGTCAATTTTCTTGCCCTGGACCAGGAGGGCAACCTGGCCTCGGCGGTCAGCACGAGCGGGCTGGGCTGGAAGTACCCGGGTCGGGTCGGCGACAGCCCGCTGATCGGGGCCGGCAATTACTGCGACAACCGCTACGGTGCTGCTGCCTGTACCGGCATGGGCGAACTGGCCATTCGGGCGGGGAGTGCGCGCAGCCTGGTGCTCTATCTCAAATGTGGTCTGTCCCTTGTCGACGCTGGCTGTGAGGCGCTGCGCGACCTGCTCACCCTTGCGGCAACAGACAGCCAGTACATGAACATCGTGGCCCTGACGCCGGCCGGCGAACATGCCGGGTTCACCACGGTCGCCGGCAAAGAGTATCTCTTTCAGGAAGCCGGGATGGCTGAGCCCCAGCTGGCGGCACGGCTGAAGCTCGAAGCGTAGGAACAGCCGATGGCCACCGTCGTCAAAATGCCTCAGCTTGGAGAAAGTCTCGTCGAAGGCACACTCTTGCGCTGGCTCAAACAGCCAGGAGAGTTTGTCGCCAGACAGGAACCCCTGGCCACCCTCAGCACGGACAAAATCGACACCGAGCTCCTGGCCCCAACCGATGGCATCCTGCTGACCGTCGCTGTGCCAGAGGGGGCGACGGTCGCCGCCGGCAGCGTGGTGGCCACGATCGGCGCCAGAGAAGCTGCGCCCTCAGAACCGGCACCCGAACCCGGGCGGCCCTCCGGGCGGGCCTTTGTCAGCCCGGTCGTGGCCCGCATGGCCGCAGAAGAGGGGATCGACCTGGAGCAGGTCAGTGGCAGCGGGGGAGAGGGGCGGATCACCCGCCGCGATCTGGAGCGCCACCTGGCCAATCGGGCCAGCCGTCGGGAAGCTGCGGCCAAGCCAACGTCGCCGGATGCAGCAGAGCAGTTGCAGCCGTTGAACAACCTGCGCCGGGCGATCGCCCGGCACATGGTGCAGAGCAAGCAGACCAGCCCGCACGCCACCACCATCGGCGAGGTCGATATGAGTGCGGTGGTGCGCCATCGGGAGGCCCAGCGCCAGAGTGTGCAGGGAGTCACCTACACCGCCTATTTTGCTGCGGCCACGGTGGCCGGGCTGTTGGCGGTGCCGGCGGCCAACAGCCGGTTCAGCGAAGAGGGAATCTGGCTGCAGCGGCAGATCCATCTCGGCGTGGCAGTGGCGGTGCCGGCGGGGCTGCTGGTGCCGGTGATCCGCGAGGCGGAGCAGCGGAGTCTGGTTGGGCTGGGGCAGGCGTTGCGCGACCTGGTCGGCCGGGCGCGTGCCGGGCTGTTGCAGCCGCACGAAGTGCAGGGAGGGACCTTTACCCTCACCAACCATGGCACCGGTGGCAGCCTGCTGGCGACCCCGATCCTTCACCAGCCACAGAGTGGGATTTTGGGGGTGGGTGCGATCGTCAAACGGCCTGTGGTGCGGGCGGCGGGCAGCTCGCTGTTGCCCCACGCCGACGACAGCCTGGCGATCCGGCCGATGTGCTATTTGAGCTTCACCTTCGACCATCGGGTCATGGACGGAGCCGAGGCAGACCGCTTTTTGACAGCCGTAAAAAGCCAGCTCGAAAACTGGCCGTCCAGGCTGGATCCATAACGAAAGGAAACGATTCTGATGGCCAAACACACCTATCAATACGACGTCGTCGTCGTCGGCAGCGGTCCTGGCGGCTATGTCTCTGCCATCCGCGCTGCGCAGTTGGGGCTGAAAACCGCAATTGTGGAGCGCGAAAGTTTGGGGGGAGTCTGCCTCAACTGGGGATGCATCCCGACCAAGGCGCTCATCCACAACGCCGAGGTGCTGGACGAGCTGCACCATGCCGCCGAGTACGGCTTCAGCTTTGACAACCTGAAGGTCGACTTTGGCAAGGCGGTCAAGCGCAGCCGGGAGATCGTCTTGCGTCAGACCAAGGGGGTGGGCTTCTTGATGAAAAAGAACAAGATCGATGTGATCGAAGGGCACGGAATCTTTGTCGATGCCCACACCCTGCGGGTCACCCCGTCGGAGTTCAAGCCGGCATCCCAGGAGCAGCGGGTCACCGCCGCCCATTTTGTGGTGGCAACCGGGGCGCGGGCGCGCAGCCTGCCCGGCACCCCGATCGACGGCGACCGGATCCTGCAGTATCGCGACGCTGTGGTGCTTGACGCAGTGCCCTCCAAATTGATCGTCGTCGGCTCTGGTGCCATCGGCATGGAGTTCAGCTATATCTACAGCACCTACGGTGCCGCAGTGACGGTGGTCGAGATGCTCGACCAGGTGCTGCCCCTCGAAGATGCCGAGGTCTCGGCCGAGGTGCAGAAGGCGTTCAACAAGCGGGGAGTTGCCACACTCACCAGCACCCGCACCGAAAAAATCGTGGTCGGCAGCGACGGGGTCACGGTCACAGTCCGCAACCTCAAGAGCAATGAAGAGCAGATTCTGCAAGCCGACCGGGTGCTGATGGCGATCGGCGTGCAACCCAACACCGAGCAGCTGGGGCTGGCGGCGGCGGGTGTGCAGCTGGATTCGCGCGGTTTTGTCGAAATCAACGAGGTCATGCGCACCAACATCCCCCATATCTATGCGATCGGCGACTGCGCCGGCAAGCTGGCGTTGGCCCATGTCGCCAGTGCCATGGCGCTGGTGGCCGCCGAAAGTATTGCCGGGGTGCCGACCCAGCCGATCCCGGCTGACCGCTACCTCTTCATGCCGCGTGCGACCTACTGTGACCCGCAGGTCGCCAGCCTCGGCTACACAGAAGCACAGGCCAAAGCCAAGGGCTACGAGGTCAAGGTGGGCAAATTCCCCTTCCTGCCCAACGGCAAAGCCCAGGCGCTCGGCGCCAGAACTGGTTTTGTCAAACTGATCACCGACGCCCGCTACGGCGAGATCCTCGGAGCGCATCTGGTCGGCCCGCAGGTCACCGAACTGCTGCCCGAGCTGAGCCTGGCCCAGATGATGGAGATCACGCCGTCCGAAATTGCCCGCAACGTGCATGCCCACCCCACCCTGAGCGAAGTCCTGATGGAAGCTGCTCATGCGGTGGAAGGGCATCCGATTCATTTGTGATCCGATGGCTGCCCACGCTTTGTCTGCGCTCTCTGCACCTGCCTTTGCGCTCGATCTGCCGGTCCGTTTTGCCGAGACCGATGCCATGGGGGTCGTGCATCACAGCGCCTATGTGATTTGGATGGAAGCTGCGCGTGTCGCGTGGATGGAGGCAGCCGGTGTCCCCTATGCAGAGATCGCAGCGGGCGGCTACCATTTTTCGGTCACGGGGCTACACGGCGAGTATCGAGCGCCAGCCCGGTTCGGGGAGGTCGTGCGGGTGCAGGTGACGGTGAGCCAGCTGCGGAGCCGGCAGATCTCCTTTGCGTATGTTGTCACCAATGCAGCGACAGGCCAGCTGCTGATGACCGGCTCCACAGAGCACATCTGTGTCGACCCGACCGGCAAAATGGCCCGAATCCCGGAAGCGGTTGTGGCCCGTTTTCAGGGCAGAAACAACACAGGCCTGCCATGATTCAGGTTGAGCAACACGGCTCGGTCACGGTGATCCGAATGGCACGGGCGATCCTGGGCCGGCCACTTTACTGGACAGCCGCCTACTGGCTGGATGGGTTGCTGATCGACAGCGGGCCACGCTGCACCGCGCACGAACTGGTGCGGGTCCTGGACCAGGTGCCGGTGCGCCAGATCGCGGTCACCCACAGCCTCGAGGACCTCATCGGCGGGCTGGCGGCGCTGCTGGATCGCTATCCGTCGGCGACTGTCTATGCAGCCCGCCAGGCCCTGCCCCAGATCGCAGACCCGGAACTGCTCCAACTGCACCGCTACCGCCGTTGGGTCTGGGGCTGTCCTGCGCCGGTCGACCGCGTGCAGTCGCTGGATGAGGTGGCGGATCGGCTGTGCACGCCACGGTACACCCTGCGTGCGGTGGAGACGCCGGGCCACAGCCGAGACCATGTCAGCTATTTTGAACCGTCGTTGCGTTGGCTGTTCTGTGGAGACGCCTTTGTCGGGGGCCGCGATCTGGCCTGCACCCCAGAGCTGAACCTCTTTGCCGCAGTCAGCAGCCTGCGCACGCTGGCTACGCTGCGGCCGGAGCGTCTGTTTCCGGGCAGCGGCACCGTCTGCCGCACCCCGCAGCCGGAGTTGTTCGGCAAGATCGGGGCCCTGGTCCAGCTGGCCGCCGACGTGCAGAAGCTGGTGGCGGACGGACGCACGACAGAGGAGATCGTCCAGATGCTGTTCGGCGGGGAGCCCCCCCTGCGCTGGTGGACCTTCGGCCACGTTTCGGCGGCCCACCTGGTCGACGCCTGCCGCCAGTACAACGAGCTGGTGCCGCCGGCCGGGGTGGCCCTGCCCCCCGATATCGCCGAAGGTCGGCGCACCCGGCGTCCCAACTCGTCGACCCGCCGTTCTTCGGACAGCGGCGACCGCGCCCGCTGAGCTCCGGGGGGCGCTCGGCCAGGACGACTTGTTCAACAAAGGAAGTGCTGCATGCGAGTTCTGATCACCGGAGGCGCCGGTTTTATCGGCACCCACCTGGCCAACCGGCTCTGTGAACGGGGAAGCATCGTGCGGGTGCTGGACGACCTGAGCAGTGGAGACCCAACCAATCTGCTCTCGGCAGTCCATTTCACCCGCGGGGATGTGCGCGATGTGCCAAAACTCTGGTCGCTGCTGCAGGGGGTGGAGGTCGTCTTCCATCTGGCCGCCCTGGTCAGTGTGCCGGCTTCGGTGCTCTACCCGCGCGAATACAACGATGTGAACGTCGGGGGCACGGTCTCTCTGCTCGAAGCCTGCCGGGATGTCGGGGTGAAGCGGGTCGTGCTG
>JAPLGY010000418.1:6565-10901 GCA_026389955.1 Caldilinea sp.
GCTGCCTCCGCTGCCGGCAGTTCCTTATGCGGTGAGCAAACTGGCCGCCGAGCGCTATCTTTTCACGATCGGCCAGCTCAGTGACTTTGAGACGGTGGCGCTGCGCATTTTTAACGCCTATGGGCCGGGGCAGCCACTGCCCCCGACCCATGCCCCTGTGATCCCACTGTTTATGAAACAGATCGCCGGCCACGGCTCGGTGATCATCTACGGCAACGGCAGCCAGACACGCGACTATGTGTATATCGACGACGTGGTCGACGCGCTGGTCAGCGCTGCCACTGCACCCGCCGTCGACCAGGAGGTGATCAACGTCGGCAGCGGGCAGGAGACCTCGATGCGCCAGCTGGTCGACCAGATCGGCCATGTGGTGAAGACAACGGCCCATGTGCTGGAGAACCACGAAACCTCTGGCGGGATCCAGCATCTGGTCGCCGACCTGACCAAAGCGCGCCAGCTGTTGAACTACCGGCCGCGCACCACGCTGGCGAACGGGCTGCGCCGGTTTTACGATCTGGACCCCCGCATGCAGCTGCGCCGGGGCAGGGTGTTGGCCTGATGGGTCTCTTCTGGCGTACCTGCGCCGTGCTGGTCGGCGTGGCGCTGCTGCTGGCAGCCTGCTCGCGCGGGGAGGCTGGGCTGGAGCTCTACCTGCGCGCCAATCAGGCTGGGCTGGACCGGCCTGCCAGCGTCGACACGCGAGCGGTGCGGTTCGCTGTGCTCCCCGGCACCCCAGCCCGCACTGTCGGCCAGCAGCTTGAACAGGCAGGGCTGATCCGCGATGCCACCCTCTTCGAGGCCTATGTGCGGGTCCACGGGCTGGACGGCCAGCTGGCCAGCGGCACGACGGTGCTGGCCCCTTCCATGACCCTGCGCCAGGTGATCGCAGCGCTGACCCAGCCCGTGCAGGCAGCCTCGGCGTTCCGCGTCACCCTTCTGGAAGGCTGGCGGGTCGAACAGACGGCAGATTTTCTGAGCAGCGCTGAGCGGCTGGGCCCAGAAGAGGCAGCCCGCTACCGTGCGTTGGCGGTGGCGGGCGAGCTGGGGGCGCTCGACCCGGCCCGTTATGCTTTTTTGCAGCAGCGGCCGGCCGGTGCCTCGCTGGAAGGCTATCTGTTCCCAGACACCTATCTGCTCCCGGCGGTCAGCCCCACCGCAGAAGATCTGCTCAGCCGCCAGCTCGATGTCTTTGCCCAGCGGGTTTTCCCCCTCTACCAGGAGGCGTACGCCGGCGGGCGCACCCAGCTGGCGCTGCATGCAGTGCTGACCCTGGCCTCGATCGTAGAACGAGAGGCGGTGGTGGCAGCGGAGCGCCCTGCAATCGCAGGGGTTTATCTCAACCGTCTGTCCAGTGGCATGAAGCTGGATGCCGACCCGACGGTTCAATATGCGCTGGGCTACCAGCCAGACAGCGGCCAGTGGTGGAAGAGCCCGATCTTTCTGGAAGAGTACAGCTCGGTGGAGAGCCCCTACAACACCTACCTGTACACGGGGCTGCCCCCCGGCCCGATTGCGGCGCCGGGGCTGAGCAGCATCGCAGCCGTGCTGGATCCGGCCGAGCACGACTACTTCTACTTTGTAGCGACAGCCGACGGCAGCGGCAGCCATGTTTTCGCTGCCACCTACGCCGAACACGAACAAAATGTCCGCCGCTATCTGGGCCTCCCCTAGACCCAGACGCGGCGGACAAAGGCCCTACTGCATCTGGTCCAGGATCTCCTGGAGTGCCTGGGTGAATGTTTCCACCGGCAGTGCGCCCTGGACGATCCGCCCCTCCCCGTTGAAGAGCACAATAAAGCTCGGTGTGCCCTGCACGAAGGGGGCGCCGTCGTTCAGGTCGCTGCTGACCCGTTCGGCCATTGCCGGGTCGCTGAAGCAGGCAGTGAAGGCGTCTGGGTCGAGGTCGAGCTGAGCGGCCAGATCGACAAAGATTGGGGTCGGGTCGCCGATCGACCAGGCACTGACCGTCTCGAAGAGCAGGTCGTGCATTTCCCAGAATTTTTCCTGTTCGCCGGCGCATTCGGCAGCCACACCTGCTGCCGGGGCCTGAGGGTGGTTCTGAAGCGGGAAGTGTTTGAAGACCCAGCGGACGGCGCCGCTGTCGACAAACTGTTCGTCGAGCACTGGCTGAGTTTCCAGGGTGTGTTGGCGGCAGAACGGGCACTGAAAATCAGAAAATTCGACCACGACCACCTTGGCGTCCGGGCTGCCCCGCTGCCAGTCACCGGCCAGATTGGCGCCGGGCCGGTCGGGGTCGGGCTGCCAGCCCTCGGCGGTCGCCCACACCGGGATCTGTGCCGGTGCAGCCTCGGGCTCGGCTGCACCGGCAGGAACTTCGCCGGCCAACAGCGCGTCGATGTAGCTGGCAAAGCTGGCAAAGGGCTGGGCACCGACCAGCAGATAATTGGCCCCACTGCGGTCGACAAAATTGAAGCTGGGGGTGCCGGAGACGCCCAGCTGCTGTCCTTCGGCCAGCGCCGCCTCGATCCAGCCTTGTTTGTCTGCCTGTTCAGTCTCCATACAGCGGTTGTACAGCGCCAGATCCGCCCCGACTTCGCTGGCCAGCCGCTCTAAAACGACCAGCGGCTCCAGTGCATTGCTCCATTCGGTCTGGCTCTGAAAGAGTCTGGCATGCATCTCCCAGTAGAGGGCAGCCCCCTGGTCGGCGACGCAGAGACTGGCGGTGTGGGCAGCTGGCGCATTGGGATGCAGTGACTCGATGGGGAAGTCCCGGAAGATGACCCGCAGCTGTCCGGAGCGCACGTACGTCTCGTTGAGTGCAGCTTCGGTCTGGACAAAATGGCGGGCACAGAAAGGACATTCGTAGTCGCTGTACTCGTAGAGGGTCACGGCTGCATTGGGGTCGCCGCGGAACGGATAGCCCTCTTCCGTAAAGCCTACCGGCATTCCCTCATAGGTTTCGTCCGGGAGAGGGAGCCGTTCGGCTTCTGCTGCAGCGGTCTCCGCAGCGGTCTCCGCAGCGGGAGCCGCGACGGCTCCTGTATTGTCGGCGGTCGGGCGGATCGGTGTACAGCCTGCCAGCCACACGAGCACAAACAACAAGATGGCGGGAAGAGAGCGGGAAGACAGTGGTGTTTTCATGGAAGACTCCTGTTTTTGAAAAAACGATCGGGTTGTCTACGACGTCACACAGAGACCACGCAGTTCTGCTGCCGAAGGGCAGCTTTTGGGGGGGCAGCGGCTGCACGCCAGCCCGGTCAAGCTCGTTTTGCCAGCCAGCTTCGCAGGTGGGCGATCTGGGCCAGCACAGCGCGGCGGCTGGTTCCCCCGGCCACATCGCGGCGTTCGACACTCTGCTCGAAGCTCCACACCTCTTCGACATCGGCCGCAAAGGCCTTGTGCAGCTTTTGCAAGTCTGCCAGTGACAGCTCTGGCAAGGTCACGCCCTGCACCTCTGCCATTCGGACGGCAGCCCCGGCGATGTGGTGGGATTCTCGAAAGGGCACCCCATGGCGGACCAGATACTCGGCGAGGTCGGTGGCCAGCAGTTCTGGGGAGAGGGCAGCCCGCATGGCGGCGGGGCGGGTCTGCAAGGTAGAGAGGACCCCACAGGCGATCTGGAGCGACCCGCTCATGCTGGAGACTGCGTCGAAAAGCGGTTCTTTGTCTTCTTGCAGATCCTTGTTGTAGGTGCTTGGCAGCCCTTTGAGGGTCATGACCAGGCCGGTGAGGTGGCCGACCAGGCGGCCCGATTTCCCGCGCAAAAGCTCCAAGGCGTCGGGATTTTTTTTCTGCGGCATCAGGCTGCTCCCCGTGCTGTAGGCGTCAGCCAGTTTCACAAAGCCAAACTCACGGCTGCTGTACAGAATCAGATCTTCGGCCAGCCGGCTCAGGTGCACCATCGTCAGTGTGGCCCAGAACAAAAACTCGACGATAAAATCGCGGTCGCTGACCCCGTCCATGCTGTTCTGGGTGATCCCGGCAAAGCCCAGTTCTGCGGCCAGCAGCTCGCGGTCGATGGCGAAGGGGGTACCGGCCAGCGCGCCGCTGCCCAGCGGCATCAGATTGACGCGCGCAGCCAGTTCATCCAGCCGCTGGGCGTCGCGCTGCCAGGCCCAGGCATGGCTGAGCAGCCAGTGGCTCCAGCGCACCGGCTGTGCGGGCTGCAGATGGGTGTAGCCGGGCAGCAGCAGGTCGATCTCTTCTCCGGCCCGTTCGACGGCAGCGGCGATCAGCTGCTCCAAATGGGTGCGCAGATGGACGAGCTCGGCGCGCAGCCAGAGACGCACATCGGTCGCGACCTGGTCGTTGCGGCTGCGCCCAGTGTGCAGCTTGCCGGCCACTGCGCCGATCCGTTCGGTCAGCCGGCGCTCGT
>JAPLGY010000529.1 GCA_026389955.1 Caldilinea sp.
TCAGCCCCTCGACAAAATAGCGGCCGACCAGGCTGAACAAAATCAGCACAGGCAGCATGGTGACAGTCGCCCCAGCCAACAGCAGCCCCCAGTCCACCTGGTACTGGCCGATGATCCCGGCCAGCCCGACCGGCACCGGACGGTTGGCGTCGCTGAGAATCAACACCGACGCGAACATGTATTCAGTCCAAGCCATGATAAAGGAAAAGATGGCTACGCTGGCGACCCCTGGCGCAGCCAGCGGCAGCACGACGCGGATCAAGGTCTGGGCGCGGGTGGCCCCATCCAGCGCCGCAGCCTCTTCCAGCTCGCCCGGGATCGCCGTAAAAAATGCACGCAGCATCCACACCGCAAAGGGAGCTGTGAAGGTCACATTGACGATCACCAGGGCAACCAGCCGATCGACCAGCCCCAACTGGCTCAGCAGACCGTACAGCGGAATGAGCAGCAGCACACCGGGGAACGCGTAGGTCACCAGAATGATACGAAAGAGAAATTTGCCGGCGGGCAGCCGCATGCGATAGAGCCCGTAGGCAGCCAGCGTGCTGAGCGTCACACAGATCCCCATGGTCCCCGATGCGACCAGCATGCTGTTGGCCAGATAGGTCGGGAAATTGGAAGAACGCAGCAATTTTTCGTAGTGCTGCAGCGTGAACGACTGGGGGAACAGGGTAGGTACCTGGGCGATCACTTCTTGAGGCAACTTGAAGCTGGAGGTCGCCACGTAGTAGAAGGGAGCCACCACGACCAGAAACAAGCCAAGGAGTCCTATGGTGAGGATGCTGCGGTGGCGAATGCGTGTCGTCATGGTTCATCTTCCTGTGGCGGGGACATGAAGCGGATAAACAGGGCGGCAAACAGCAGCAGGGCCAGCCCGGAGATGGCAGCTGCCTGGCTCAGCCGGTATTGGGCGAACGCCGTGTCGTAGATCAGGACGGGCAGGGTCGTTGTGGCGTTGGAGGGGCCGCCGCCGGTCAGCAGCCAGATCACGTCGAAGACGTTGAACGAGAGGAGCGTCCCCACCAGCCCCAGCACAAAGAGGACCGGCTGCAGCAGAGGGAGGGTGATCTGCCAGAAGCGTTGCTGGGCGTTCGCACCATCTACAGCGGCTGCCTCATACAGGTCAGAGGGGATGCTTTGCAGTGCAGCCAGCACAGTGACCGCCATGAAGGGGAACCATCGCCAGGAGTTGATCGCAATCACCGACAGTGTGGCGGCATTGGCCGAGCTAAAAAAGCCGATCGGCTCCGTCCACAACCCGGTCCCTAGCAGCAGGTAGTTGAGCACCCCGGAGCTGCTCAACAGCCAGCGCCAAAGAATCACCACCACCACGGTCGGGACAATCCAGGACAAAATGATCCAGATCCGGGCGAAACGCTGACCGGGGAAGCGCTGGTTCAGGATCAAAGCGGCCGTGAAGGCGGCCAGAGTCTGGAGCAGGGCGTTGCCCAGAACCCACACCACGCTGCGCCCGAAGGCCTGCCAAAAGTTGCGGCTGTCTAGGAGACGCAGGTAGTTTTCCAGCCCCACAAATGTTCCACCGGTGCCGATGATCTGGACATCCTGGACACTCAACACGACAGCAGAGCCCAGCGGATACAGAATGGTGGCAGCCAGCCACAGCAGCAAGGGGGCTACAAAACAGTACCCCAACAGCGAGCGGCGTCCCCCCCGTGCAAACGGGCCCCTTTGCCGAGGATCTTTGTGCGCAATCGGTTGACCTGTGTGGATTGCCATCTGCGACCCGATCTGAAAAAAGAGTGAAAGGCTGCGCCGGTGTGCATGTCACACAGGCGCAGCCCCAGAGAGGAGAAAGCGTGGGCCTCTGGCCGTTACTCGGTGAGCGCCTCTTCCATCAGGCGCTGCCCTTCAGCGACCGCATCGGCGGCCGCCATGCCGTCGATGACCACCAATTGCAGTGTCTGGGCGACCAGATTTTGGGCCGAGATGGCTGCAATGCTCGGGAAGGTGTTGCCGTTGGTGAAGCCGAAGAGTCGACCGTTTTTCGCATTTTCGACCATCGTCTCGAGCTGGCTCTGGTATTTGACGGCCAGCGGGTCGTTCCAGAAGCTTTCGTCCTGGCTGCCAGCCTCGGTCACCGGCAGGAAGAGCCCAGGCTCCATGTTCAAGAAACGCCCATAGTTGCCCGGCGCCAACAAAAAGCGCAGGAACTCCTGGGCCGCCGCCTGTTTGGCTGGATCTTCGGTCAGCAGCATCACAGCGTTCGAGTAGGCAATCGTGCCGCTGGCGTCGACGTTGGCCGAATGGGGAATCGCCATCACACCCAAGTCTTCTGGATCCCCCTCCGCCTGGGTGTCGTAGGTGGTGATCACGGTGAACTGCGGAATGATCGCACAGGTGCGGTTGGCAAA
>JAPLGY010000590.1 GCA_026389955.1 Caldilinea sp.
AAATTCTGAATTTGTCACCTGCAAAACTGGAGACAATTTTTGGAACACAGATACTACATCTGGTAACTGCTACAATCTACGGAACCCCTCCGATTTCTTTCGCCATATAGACTACCCGATGGCCAGGGGGCAGCACAGTCCCAGATACTGTCTCCTGGCCATGAAGATTCTATGAAATACCAACACGCTGGCATATCACCTCAATTGGGCAAGTATCGTCACCATGCACAATCTGCCTATCTGCTTTATAATCATAAAAATAGATGTTCAGTGGTGCTCACAGGCAAGGACTTTGATGTCGCTCAATTCATAAGAAATTCCTCATGATTCGCCATATCCTCCCGACAGCTGTTTTATCCTTTGTTTTCACGATACTGATTGCCCTCTCTAGCCTGGCTGACGGCTCATCGCCTGCGCTCTACTTCACCGACAATCTGACGGCGGTCTCTACGTCGCCTGCCATCACCGTGATGGAGCAGGCGCTGCTTGATCGCATTCAGGCAGCCGCAAGCAGCATCGACGCAGCCATCTACGATTTTGAGCGAGTTTCTGTCCGGGATGCGCTGCTCGCCGCCCACACACGTGGGGTCACGGTGCGCGTGGTGGCCGACGACGAAGCACGCGCCAATCCCTCTTATGCGCCTCACTTCGCTGCACTCACAACCGCTGGTATCCCAGTAGTTGACGACCAGGACGACGGACGCATCATGCACAATAAATACCTAATCATTGACCGTCAAGCGGTGTGGACAGGCAGCACCAATCTTTCCGACAACGACATTACGCTCAACCACAACAACGCCATCTTCTTTGCAGGTGCAGAAATTGCCTCGCTTTACCAGACTGACTTCGACCAGATGTTCTCTGGACGTTTTGGCAACCAGAAGACGCCTTCGCCCGTCACAAACGTGAGCTACAACGGCATCTCCGTGGAGGTCTATTTTTCTCCCCAAGATGAAGCAATGGCAGAGCTTATTGCTGAAGTGGAAGCAGCACAAACAAGCATCGATTTTGCCATCTTCTTTTTCACTGAAGATGCTCTGCGCGACGCGCTGATCGCTGCGCACAACCGTGGGGTGCGGGTGCGGGGACTGTGGGACGTTCTAGGTGCCGGCAACGCATCCTCGGACGATGAAGCGCTCTGCGCAGCTGGCATCCCGATCAAGCTGGAAAATACCTCTGGAAAAATGCAAAACAAACTGATGGTGGTAGATGCCCAAAGCACATCTCCACGCGTGATTACGGGATCGCTCAACTGGACAGATGCCGGCGACAACCGCAACAGCGAAAATACTGTGATTGTGCATGATGCGTTGACAGTACAAAGCCATGCTCAAAATTTTCAAACAATGTGGACAGGGATCACAGCAGAACCCTGCGTACCGGAACTGGTTTTCACAGAGATTCTTTATTTGCCAGTCGTCGTGCGTGCAGGAGATGGCGCAACCCCAGGCCCCAATCCAACCAGCATACCCACGACTGCACCGACTCCATCCCCAACCAGCATACCCACGACAGAGCCATCCAACGATGTACGTCTGGTTCGCATCGTCTACAATCCAGACGGGGAGGATGTCATGCAAGGGGAGCGCGTGGAAATACGTAATCCTGGCAGCATGGCAGTTGAAATGACAGGCTGGGCGCTTTCTGACGAAGCTGCAAACCGCTATGTCTTTCCGTCTTTCACCCTGCCAGGTGGAGCTACAGCAACGGTGTGGGCAAAAGCAGGAACAGATAATGGGACAGATCTGTACTGGGGACGAACCCAGGCAGTCTGGAACAACGATGGTGACACAGCAACGCTGGCCACTGGCAATGGTATTGCCGTGGATATCTGTGTCTATATCGGTGGCGGATCAGAGATTGGGTGTGAATAATCTCCGCACGTTGTTCGTCTTCACAGGCCAGAATTCGTTGAATTCTGCGAAGTACTGTCCCCACACCTGATTGTGCTGTCAGCAGTGTAGAACGAAACGAACGTTGATACGGCCATCTAGTGAGAGCCAAAGGGAGCCAAAATTGACATGGACATTCCCTGGTAAATTCGCTATAATGCTCGCTGTCTTGCCTTGAAAAAGAGTTGTGACCCCGAAACTGCAGCACGCAGCCAGGAAGCAGG
>JAPLGY010000191.1 GCA_026389955.1 Caldilinea sp.
GGCCCAATGCAGACGTCTCCAGGAACATTCCTGGAGCCGTCTGTTTGTGAAGGCCGACACACGGTCAGCTTGTCCAGCGCAGCCCTCAACCACCACCTGGAGCACAGTTATCGCCCGCCGACGCACTGCTTGCCCCAGAACCGCCTTTCATCCCAAAGGTAGAAAACTTTTTGCTGACCTCCTGGCTCTGACAATGCGGGCAGAACACTGTGTCTGGCACGCCTGCGCTGCGCATCCAGTGTTCAAAAAATGTTCCGCACTGTGCACAGACATATTCGTACAATGGCATCTACACACTCCTTGTCTTTGATCCTACCTTCCCGCAAGCGAGCCCCTCCGCTTGCGGCCCTTCTGTGATCTTACAGCCAACCCAGCTTCTGCGCGTTGTCCACCAACAAAAAAAGTGCCAACACGATGACGAACAAGGCAAAGGCTCTGCGCAGATGCGCTGGGTGTACAGCCCGCGCCAGCCTTGCCCCGAGCAGGGCGCCGGTCAGCCCGGCACCCACAAAAATGGCGACGACCTGCGCGTCAAGCGGCGGGCCATCCAGGTGGCCCAGAAAGCCAGCCAGACTGTTCATGGCGATCACCACGAGCGACGTGCCGACTGCCTGGCGGATCGGCAGCCCAACCCACATCACCAGTGCCGGCACGATCAGAAAACCCCCTCCCACCCCAAGAAAGCCGGTCAGGGTGCCGACCCCGCCCCCGCTGGCTGCGGTCACCAACCAGCTGCGTCCCCCACCCGCAGCCTGGGCCGGCTGCGGCCCAAGCGCCATCAAAAGCCCAACAACCACCATCAACAGCGCAAAGAGGATCATCAGCGCGGTCGACGGCAGCAGCTTGGACCAGCCCGCAGAGAGATAGGCAGCCACCATGCCGACCCCACCGAAGATCACCGCCACCCGCCAGTTCAGAGTTCCCTGCGAACGGTGCATGAAGGCCCCGATCAGGCTGTTGGCCCCTACAATCACCAGCGATGCTGTTACAGCAGCCTGCGGCGTCTGGCCCACGACATAGACCAGCGCCGGCACCGTCAGAATCGACCCGCCCCCGCCGAGCAGACCCAACGAGAGCCCGATCGCAAACCCCAGCAGAATATCGATCAGAATTTGTTCGATCACCGACCGTTGACCTTTCCCTCTCCGACGACAGCACGCCGCCGATCACCCCCGCACAGTCTCCTGGGCCACACTGCTCTCGGTAGGCAGGAACCGGGACCAGCATTCCATCCCTTCGTTGAGGGAGAGCACGCTGTCGAACCCAGCTGCTGCCAGCAGGCTGGCAGCAATCTGCGAACGGTACCCACTGGCACACTGGGTCACGATCGTGCGATCGGTGGGCAAGCTTGCCAACTGGCCGGGCAGGTAGCCCAGCGCAATATGCCGGGCCCCGACGATATGTTTTTCGTGGTATTCGCTTCGCCCGCGCACATCGAGGATCAGCAGATCTTCGTGCGGCAGCCGCTGAGCCAGTTCTCGGGCGGTGACCACTGCCAGCGCCTGGGTGCGGTGCGCCAGCACCTCCGGGCTGAAATAGCCCGGCACGTTGTCGACCCCGATCGAGCGCAGGTCGTTGAGCACCTCGCGCTCGGCGTCGATCGAAGGCAGCAACACGTAGACTGGACGGTCGTAGTCGACAAGCCAGCCGATTTGGGTGACGAAGCTCGGGTGGTCTGCCGGCACGTTGACAGTGCCCGGCACATGCGCTGCGGCAAACTGCCCGCGGTTGCGCAGGTCAAAGACCTGCCCGCCCTCCTGGAGCAGACGATCCAGCCTCGAACGGTCGTAGTGGGAGGGCGTCGGCAACGAGCGGGTCAGCGGCGGGCCCAACTTGTTCACCTTTTTCATCTGCGCAAAATACCTGGGCGGCTCTGGCTGGCTGTCGAGCAGCCACGCCACAAATGCCTCTTCCTGGTCGAAACGAAAGGCAGGATTGAACAGCTTCTCATAGCCCGCTGTCGTCGACGGAATTGCCCCCAACGCCTTGCCACAGGCGCTGCCAGCGCCGTGGCCGGGCCAGATCTGCAGATGGTCGGCCATCTTTCTGAAACGCTGCACCGTCCGGTACTGCTGGCGCGCCCCAGTCTCTTTGGTGCCTTTGTAGCCAGCTGCCACCTCCAACAGATCGGGGCGACCGACATCGCCGACAAACAAAAAATCGCCCGTGAAGACCCCTATTGGCTGATCGGCGCCGGCAGTGTCTGTGATCAAAAACGCAATCTGTTCTGGCGTGTGGCCCGGGGTGTGCAGGACTTCCACACGAATATTGCCCACCTGCCAGCTGTCGCCTTCACGCACCAGATGCACACCCGCCTCGTCCCCGTACCCATATTTCCAGTGGGCATCTCCCATGTCGCTCAGATAGAGCCCTGCCCCTGTCACGGCCGCCAGCTCCCGGCTGCCGCTGACAAAATCAGCATGGATGTGGGTCTCCGTCACATGGGTGATCCGCACCCCCTCTTTTTCTGCAGCCCGCAGATACGGGAGCACGTTGCGGGCTGGGTCTACAACCAAGGCCTCCCCAGTCGCTACACAGCCGACCAGGTAGCTGGCCTGTGCCAGTTTCTCGTCGTAAAAATAACGCAGCAACATTGTCCCCTCCTGCACACTATGGTCTTAAAACAAGTGCGATGCACTTCAGAAAACAATCGGCAGCCCCTGCCGCGCCCAGTCGAGGATCCCACCCAGGTCGTACACTTCGGTGTAGCCCGCCTGGCGCAGCAGATTGGCGGCCAGTGCGCTGCGGTTGCCGCTGCGGCAGTAGACAACCACCGGCTTGTCCTTGGGAATACAGTTCATCTTTTGCGGCAGTTCCTGCAGGCTGACATGGATGGCTCCAGCAATATACCCGGCGGCAAACTCCTCTGCCGTGCGCACATCGACCAGGGTGTGTGCCTTGTGGCCGTCGAGATAACGGGCCTTGTAGTCGGCTGGATTCACCAAAGCATGGCCCTCTTCTGCCCCGGAGCTGCCAAACAGTCGATTTAAAAAACTCATTGTCCTCCTCCTTGTTCTTGATCAGCGCTTCTGTGCTTTACTATACACTGTCTGAATTTGCCGAGCACCCCCCATTGGCTTATCATTGCCATTCGTAAAGGGTTATGCTAAATCTCTACAAGTTGGAAATTTTTGCGATCGTCGTCCAGACTGGCAGCTTCAGCGCAGCCGCTGAACGTCTGTTGTTGACCCAGCCGGCCATCAGCCAGCATATCCAGGATCTGGAATCTCACTTGGGGACATCGCTCTTCCAGCGTGGGCGCCGCGGGGTCACGCTGACCCAGGCTGGAAGAATTCTGCACGAATATACGCTCCAAATTCTGCGTCTGTTGGCCGAAGCCGAGAACGCCGTGGCCGATGTGAACAACCTGGCTGCTGGCCAGATCGTGGTGGGGGCGACCCCAGGGGTCAGTGTCTACCTGCTGCCCGACTGGGTTCAAGCCTTTCGCCAGCGTTCTCCCAAGCGGACGGTCGTTGTACAGACTGGCATCACACCCCAGATCGTGGCTGGGCTGCGCTCTGGTCAGCTGGATCTGGGGCTGATCGAAGGAGAACTTGACACAGGCGTTGACCGCACTGGGCTGGGGATGTTGGCGCTGGAAGAGAACGAACAATTTGTCGTGGTGGGCCCCAGACATCCCTGGTGGGGAAGGAAAAGCGTGCGGCTGGCTGATTTATCCGGCCAGAACATGGTCATGCGTCAGCGTTCCAGCCAGACCCGCATCTGGCTGGAGCAGGCACTGCAACAGGCTGATTTGCAGGTCCAAGTCACCGCCGAGTTCGATACAGTCGAGTCGATCAAACGGGCAGTGGCCAGGGGAGAGGATCTGGCGATCCTGCCCGACTATGCAGTCCGGGCCGAGTTGGAGCTGAAGCTGCTGCACATGATCGCATTGGAAGGGCGGCCGCTGCTGCGCACCCTCAAGCTGGTGTGGAATCGCAACGCGCTCTTTTCACCAGCCACGCGCGCATTTTTGCGTTTTCTGGCTGCTGTGCTGCCCGCTCTCCACGGCCTGGAGCTCGATTGAAGGGCGGAGAAAGAGGCTGCAGCCACCGGTTCAGGGCTCGTTCTCCGGCTGGGGGATGGCCTCCAGCGTTGCCATCAGCGCATCCAGCACGCTGACGGGCTGCATCACGTCGGCGATCAGCGTGGCGACGACACTGGGGTCAGACGGCTGGCTGACCGAGATCAGATCGTCTGCGCCAAAAAGCACCAGCTGCCCCACGGGTGTCCAGCCATAGGCGGATTCGTCGTCGTAAACCGCCAGCCAGCGACCATCTGCCGAGATGCCGGTGACGTTCAACAGGCCGGTGCTGGGCACACGCTTGATCACCGCCCCATTGGGCGCGTCGTAGATGGCACCGCCGCTGGGGGCAATGCCCAGCGCCGAAGGGAGAATCTCGCCGATGGGCAACACCTGCCGCTCGGCCGCAGCCGGTTCTGGGGCACCCAATGCAGGAGTTGGTTCAACCAAGACAGGGGTCCCCTGCGGGGTAGCTGACGTAAAAATGGTGGCCTGGTTGGGGTAGACCGGCGTCGGCTGGACAGGCCGCACGACCTCAGCAGGGATCGGGGTCGGGGTGGGCTGTGGAGGCCCTCCGCAACCTGCCAGCCCCCACACCAGGCTGGCCATCCAGAACAAACCGGCTCGTTTCACCCTCTTCATCCTCTGTCCTTCCTATTCGTAGCGCAGTGCGTCGATTGGGTTGAGCCGGCTGGCCCGGAAGGCCGGGAAAATGCCAAAAAACAACCCAACAGCCGTCGCCACGATCAGAGACGTGAAGATGGCGTCGGCGCCGACC
Organism: Caldilinea sp.; assembly: GCA_026389955.1. The sequence goes on from JAPLGY010000191.1 coordinate 4,803, forward strand.
ACCGCCTCAAAATCCCCAAATGCTGTGCTGACGAGCAGGGCCAGACTCCACCCCAGCGCCACCCCAAGAAAGCCTCCCGCCGCCGCCAGCGCCATCGCCTCGATCAGAAACTGGACCAGCACATCGGCACGTTTGGCGCCGACCGCCTTGCGCAGCCCGATCTCGCGTGTGCGTTCGGTCACGCTGACCAGCATGATGTTCATGATGCCGATCCCCCCCACCAACAGGCTGATCGCAGCGATCGCACCCAGAAAAATCGTGAGTGCACCCAGAATGTCGCCAAAAACCGCGATCAGATCGTTCTGGCTGACGATCGAAAAGTCGTCCTGGTCCAGATAGTTGATGCCTCGACGTTCGCGCATCAGCTGGTTGATCTCTTCCTGAGCCAGCGGAATGTTTTCACTCTGGTCGATCGAGACATAAATGGCCGACACCTTGTACTCCCCATTGGGGGTTTTTTGTTTGAACAGGCGATCCTGTCCGGTGGTCAGCGGGAGAAAGACCGATTTGTCAAGATTGCCGCCAGGCCCCCCCCCCTTGCTTTCCATTACACCGATCACACGGAAGTTCATCTCGTTGATCTGGACGATCTGGTCGACGGGGTATTCGTTGTTGGGAAAGAGATCCTGGTAGGTATCGGCGCCAAGCAGGACCACCCGCTGCCGTTCGGCGCTGTCCAGCATTGAAAAATAGGAGCCCGCCGTGGTGTTCCAGTTGCGGACCAGCGGATATTCCGGGGTGGTCGCGCTGGCCTGCACATCCACCGTCTTGCCAGCGCGCGTCACCGAGACCCGGGTCTGAAAATCAGCCGCCACTGACGCCGCATGCGGAACACGGCTGGGGTCCGCGATCGCCTCCATATCGGCGACCGTCAGTGCTTTCACCGTGTTGGGGCGCAGCGAAGGGGGGCCATCGCTGATCTGGCCAGGGGCGACAAAGAGCAGGTTGCTCCCCAAGCCAGCAAACTGGTCGGTGACATATTTTTCCACACCGCGTCCGATAGACATCAGTGCAATCACGGCACCGACGCCAATGATGATGCCGAGCATGGTCAAGACGCTGCGCAGCTTGTTGGCGGCCAGCGCCCGCATGGCAATCCGCAGGGCTTCGATGACTTTCATGGCTGTACCTCCTGGGGCTCTGAGGGGGGGGCTGAAGGGGGCTCTCCCCCCGTCGCATAGATTCCTGCCGTCGCCCGTCGGGAAATGTCCGATTCTACCATGCCATCGCGAACGCGCACAACCCGGTGACAATAGTCGGCTGTCTCCGGGTTATGGGTCACAAAGACGATCGTGATGCCGCGCTCCTGGTTCAGCCGCTGAAACAGTTCCATGATTTCGATACTGGTCTTGCTGTCCAGGTTGCCGGTCGGTTCGTCGGCCAGAATCATCGAAGGGGCGTTGACCAGGGCGCGGGCGATGGCGACACGCTGCTGCTGGCCGCCCGACAGCTCGTTGGGTTTGTGGTCCAGCCGCTCGCCCAGACCCACCAGACGCAGCGAATCTTCTGCGCGCTGGCGGCGTTGACGGCCGCTGACTCCACCATAGATCAGAGGCAGTTCCACGTTCGCTACGGCGGTCGTGCGCGGAAGCAGGTTGAAGCTTTGAAACACAAAACCAATTTTGTGGTTGCGGATCGCTGCCAACTGGTCGTCCTTGAGCCGACTCACATCTTTGCCGTCCAGTTCATAGACTCCTTCGCTGGGCACATCCAGGCACCCGATGATGTTCATCAAGGTCGATTTTCCGCTGCCGCTCGGCCCCATGATGGCAAGCATTTCGCCGGAGTAGATGTCGACATCGACCCCGCGCAGCGCCCGCACTTCGACGTCGCCCATCTGGTAGAGTTTCTTGACGCCGCGCAGCGAAATTACAGGCGAAGAGCCGTTTTGTTCCATACCAAGACGTCCCTCTTCCATTTCACCGGTTGGGGGCTGTGCGTTCAGTTGCCACCGCCAAAGAGCGCGCCACGCAGCTGTTCTTCGCTGCTCTGCGTCACAAAGGCCAGCACATCCCCGTCTTGCAACCCAGCCAGGATCTGGCTTTCCCGTTCATTGCGCAGCCCGAGTTCAACCTGCTGGCGCGCCGGGGTCTGAAGAGCGTGCGCATGTCGAGGATGGAATCGATCGCAACGCCGGCCATGCCGACATCACCGACGACGCGCGGGTGATCGGAATCATAGCCGCGGTGCGTCGCAAGATCGAATGCGACCGAGAGGCCCTTTTGTCCGCCGGCGAGATTGCGGCGGTAGAAGGCGTTGGAATCTTCGGCAGTCGAGAAGCCGGCGTATTGGCGGATGGTCCACG
>JAPLGY010000625.1 GCA_026389955.1 Caldilinea sp.
CTTGGAAGACTGCCCCCCTGTGTTGGAGTAGACCTCGGTGTCCAACACCACGATGTTGACGTTGCGCCCGCTCGCCAGGACATGGTCCACCCCACCGTACCCGATGTCGTAGGCCCAGCCATCACCGCCGACAATCCAGACATCCTTGCGAACAAGCTTGTCCGCAAGGCTCAACAGATCGCGCGCCTCCGGGCTGTCGATCTCCTCCAAAATCTGCTTGAGCTGCTCGACCCGGACGCGCTGGGCCGCAATTCCAATCTCCTCCCGCTGGTCGGCGCCGAGCAACCCCTCCACCAGCTCGACATCCACAGCGCTGCGCTCCCAATAGTCCCGCATGACCTCGGGCAGGTTGGGCAGCAGCTCGGTCTTGCGCACACCGATCCGATCCCGCAGCCGCTGCACCAGATCGCGCGCATATTCGCGCTGTTTGTCCAGCGTCACCCGCATCCCCAACCCAAACTCAGCGTTGTCCTCAAAGAGTGAGTTGGACCAGGCAGGTCCCCGCCCTTCTGGGTTGACCGACCAGGGGGTCGTCGGCAGGTTGCCGCCGTAGATGCTCGAACAGCCCGTCGCATTGGCAATCACCGAACGGTCGCCGTACAGCTGGCTGATCAGCTTGAGATAGGGTGTCTCGCCGCAGCCGGCACAGGCCCCCGAGAATTCAAAGAGCGGCTGCAGCAGCTGCACATTCTTGACATTGTTCCACCTGACGGTGTCAATGTGCTCCGTCTCTGGCAGCCGGGTGAAGAAATCCCAGTGGCGCGCTCCCTGCTCGCGCAGCGGCAGCTGCGGCTCCATGTTGATCGCCTTGCGCCCCACTGCCTGCTTATTTTTCGCCGGACAGACCTCCACACAAAGCTGGCAGCCCGTACAATCCTCCACTGCCACCTGCAACGTGTAACGACGGTCCGGAAACTCACGCCATTTGGAACCCGCAGTCAGAAACCCCTCCGGGGCATCTGCCAGCAGCTCCGGCTGCACCAGTTTGGAGCGGATTACGGCGTGCGGACAGACATAGACACACTTGCCACACTGGATGCAAAGATCAGGGTCCCAGACCGGCACTTCCAAGGCAATGTTGCGCTTTTCCCACTGCGTCGTCGCCGTCGGATAGGTGCCATCGACCGGCAGCGCACTGACCGGCAAGAGATCCCCTTCCCCTTTGATCATCCTGGCCGTCACCTCCTGGACAAAGGCGGGCGCCTCTGCCGGCACCGCAAGAGACAGTTCAACCGTGCTCGTCACCTGCTCCGGCACTGTGAGCTCGTACAAATTGGCCAACGTGGCGTCCACCGCCGCATAGTTGCGCCGCACAACCGCCTCGCCACGCTTGCCGTAGGTCTTCACAATCGCCTTTTTTATCTTGGCAATCGCGTCGTCCTTGGGAATCACATTGCTGATTGCGAAGAAGCAGACTTGCATCACCGTGTTGATGCGTCCGGCCATGCCCGCGTCGCGCGCCACACGGAAGTTGGCCTTCTGGATCAAATAGGTGCTCCGGATCGGGCGCGGGCCAAAGCGCAGATGCGAAACCGTGCGCGCCCCCGATTTCTTGGAGTCGTAGACAAAATACCCCTGAGCATAGTAGTCCGTCTCTTCACCGATGATCTTGATCGAGTTCTTGTTGGCCCCAACCGTGCCGTCCGACCCCAATCCCCAAAAAAGCGCCCGCACCCCCTCGGCCGGTTCAGTCGAAAATGCCGGGTCATAGTCCAGACTGGTGTGGGTCACATCGTCGAGAATCCCAACAGTAAAATGATTTTTGGGAGCAGCCTTGCGCAGCTCCTCGAAGACCCCCTTCACCATCGCCGGCGTGAACTCCTTGGAGGCAAGGCCGTAGCGACCGCCGATCACCCGCGGCAGCTGCACAAACGGAGACCAGCCCGCCATCATCCCCTCCGCCAACGCAGTCAGCACGTCCTGGTAGAGAGGCTCCCCCGCTGCCCCTGGCTCCTTGGTGCGGTCCAGCACCGCAATCGCCTTCACCGTCGGCGGCAGTGCCCGCACAAAATCTTCCACCGAAAACGGACGAAATAACCGCACCTTGACCAGACCCACCCGCTCTCCACAGGCGTTGAGCCACTCCACTGTCTCGTGCACCGCCTCGGCCCCCGACCCCATCAACACCAACACCCGGTCAGCGTCCGGCGCCCCCACATAGTCGAACAGATGATACTGACGCCCGACCAGCCGCCCCAGTTTGTCCATCTGTTCCTGGACCAACCCCGGCGTCGCCAGATAGTAAGGGTTGACCGTCTCACGCGCCTGGAAATAGGTGTCTGGGTTCTGCGCCGTGCCACGCATGAACGGATGCTCCGGGTTGAGCGCACGCGCCCGGTGCGCACGCACCAGGTCGTCGTCGATCAAAGCGCGGATGTCTTCATCGGCCAGCTGTTCGATCTTGGCCACCTCGTGCGAGGTCCGAAACCCGTCAAAGATGTGCAAAAAGGGCACACGTGCAGCCAACGTCGACGCCTGGGCAATCAACGCCATGTCCATCACTTCCTGAACCGAATTGGCAAAAAGCATGGCCCATCCCGTGCTGCGCGCCGCCATCACATCGCTGTGATCCCCAAAGATCGAGAGCCCCTGCGCTGCCAGCGAACGGGCAGCGATCTGAAAGACTGTGCACGTCAGCTCACCGGCGATCTTGTACATGTTGGGAATCATCAACAACAGCCCCTGGCTGGCTGTAAAGGTCGTCGTCAACGACCCGGTCTGCAGCGCGCCATGCACGGTGCCCGCCGCCCCCCCCTCCGACTGCAGTTCGATCACCGTCGGCACGTTCCCCCACAAATTGTGCATCCCGGCAGCACTCCAGGCGTCCGCCAGCTCCCCCATCGCCGAAGAGGGGGTGATCGGATAGATGGCCGCCACTTCGTTGGTCTTGTAGGCAATGTAGGCGGCAGCTTCGTTGCCGTCAATCGTCACTTGCACCCTGGACATCATCTTTCCCCTTTGTAAATTCTTCCCTAGACCACACGTGCGTCGACCACATGGTCGCCAAGCGCCTCCAAGGAAGAGATCAACTGTTCTTTGGTCACCCCAGCCACTTTGACGATCAGTTCCCGTGTCCCGCCCCTCTCGCGCGCCGTCGATCCAACACTCAAAATCAACCCACCAAGCTCGGCAATCTTGCCGGCCAGGCTGGCCAGTGTGCCCGCACCCGCCGGAACCAACACCGTCAGCCGCACCCCCCGCTCTCCCCCCCCCAACATCTCCACAAAAGCCCGAAAAATATCGGTCTCGGTAATCACCCCGACCAACCGGTCACGCCCATCCACCACAGGCAACCCACCGATCTTGTTGTTCACCATCAGGCTGGCCGCATCCTCGATCGGCGTCTCCTCTTCGATCGTCAACACATGGTGTGTCATGATGTCGCCGATCTTCAGCTTCCAAAGCAGATAGTTCACCTCCCAGACACTCAACGATGTGGCTGGCGACGGCGACGCATGCAGCAGGTCGCTCTCCGACACAATCCCTACCACCCGCCCGGCCCCGTCTACCACAGGCAGGCGCCGCAACCTCCGGTCACGCATCAGCTTCAGCGCATCCTGAAACGGCGTTTCAGCAGTCACGGTCACGGCCGGCGATGTCATGCGATCACGGACCAACATAAGCCATTCCTCCTCGTCTAAAACCAAGTTTTCAGACACTCTCACTATAAAACAAAATCTCCCCACCATGCGTCATGCACGTGGGGAGATTCCCAACAGTCATCTGTGCAGTCAACCCCCTGGCCATCTGACCAGGAGGCTGGCTCGGTTCAAAAAGCGCGCTCCCTAGACAAGCCAGCCCCACCAGAGCTCAGCCAGCCGGAAGAGAGGCCGCCCATGGCCCGCAGCCCACGGCCACGGAATGGACACCAGAATCGTCAGCACGGCAATCCCCACCAGCAGGGTGGCACGCCGAAACTGGGCCGGCGCCAGACGCTGCGCCCGGGCCCCAAGAGCCGCCACATGGGCCAACACCCACGCGATCACCATCATGAACAGGTGCTCGACCGCAAAAAACCGCACCGCACTCTGGCTCATCCCCCCAGGCAACGTGCTCCACCAGCCGTTGGAAATATACAACACCAGCCCCAACAACAGCTGAACATCCATCGAAATCGCAAACCAGGAGAGCGCCTTGCGGTCTTGCCCGGTAAACTCCCGCTTCTGCACAAGCCCCCGCACCATCCGCCCCAGCGCATAGACCATCAACACCACAACCGCCCAACGCAACAAATTGTGCAAAACCAGTACAAACTCCATCACCTTTCCTCCTGATCGGTGGGACAACGGCTTTTCAGAGCGACGTTGCCGTCTTTGGCCAATTTTCTACGCCATTGTACCACCAAACCCACAGCAAGCTGCACAGCACACCCCCTACCGGTCAATTTCGATGTCTTGCAGCGAGACTGGGTCTTCCAGCGGTTCCAGATGGGTCAGGACAGTCGTCGACCCGGGCAACCCCACCCGAATTTCATGCTCTACCTGTTCGAGCAGGTTGTGCCCCCGCTGCACCGTCCACTTGCCCGGCACCAGCACATGGACCGAGATAAAGCGGCGCTGGCCTGCCTGGCGTGTGCGCAACGAGTGGTACTGCACCCCCTGCGGCGCATAACGGGCAAAAATCCCCGCAATCTGCTCCCGCTCTGCCAGCGGAATCGACGAGTCAAGCAGCCCAGACGCCGACCGCCGCATCAGCTGGATGCCCGACCAGACGATGTTGGCCGCCACCCCCAGCGCAATCAGCGGATCCAAGATCAGCCATCCCCCGGCCATCACCGCAAAGATCCCCACCACCACCCCGGCTGAAGTCCAGACATCAGTCATCAGGTGGTGAGCGTCCGCCTCCAGCGCGATCGACTGGTAGCGGCGCCCGGCCCGCAGCAGCACACGCGCCACCCCAACGTTGATCGCCGAGGCCAGCCCCGAGATCGCCAGCCCCACCCCTACGTTCTCCAGCGGCTGCGGGTCAAACAGCCGCTGCCACGCAGCTCCCCCGATGCTGTAGGCCGCTACCAAGATCAGCGCCCCCTCCGCCGCACTCGAAAAGTATTCCGCCTTGTTGTGGCCGTAGGCATGTTCCGCATCAGGCGGACGTTCGGCCAAACTGACCAGCAGCAGCGCCAACAGCGCCGCCGCCAGGTTGACCAACGACTCCAACGCATCGGAGAGCAGCCCCACCGACCCGGTCAGAAAATAAGCCACCCCCTTGAGCCCCATCGTCGCCAGCGCGGCCCCGATCGAAAGATAGAGATAGCGCCGCAGCGAAGGCGTTCCTCCCTGTCCCATTCTTTGTCCGTTCCCGTCTGCCGCTGCTCTCTGCTGGCCAGCATGATGCCCCATGTCTTGTCCTTTTGACCCCGGATCGCTTTCCTCACCCCAAATGCGCCTCGATCGGTGCGGTCACCGACAGACAGACCCCTCTCCCCGGAGCGGCAGAGAGCTGGAACTCTCCATGCAGCCCGCGCGCACGCACCCGCATGTTGCGCAACCCCTCACCGGCACCTTCGTCCCCCTGCACCAGCCCAACCCCATCGTCCACGACCCGCAGTTGCAGCAACCCCTCCTGGAACACAAAACCAAGGTTGACCCGGCGCGCCGCCGCATGTCTGCGCACATTGGCCAGCGCTTCCTGGGCAATGTGCAAAAATTCGTTCGCCTGGCGGGGCGAACAGGCCGCAGTGGCCCGCTCGTCCAGCAGCAGCTCCACGGCCAGCCCGGTGTCGTCGCGCAGCTCCTGAGCCAGCGCCTCCAACCCCTGGCGGATGTCGCGGCCTTGAAAACGCTGCGGGCGCAAATGCTGAATGTAGTTGCGAATGTCGGCGATCACCCCGTTGAGCCCGTGAAGCGCCGTGTCGATCCCGCCGCGCGCCTGCTCCGGCGCCGTGTCCAGCCGGCGACGCGCGTCGTCAAGCAACAGGCCGATCGCATAGATCGACTGGATCACCCCATCGTGCAGATCCATGCCGATCCGCTCCCGCTCACGCAGGACGGCAATCTGCTGGTTTTCCCGGTACAGCTGGGCATTCTCGACCGCGATCGCAGCCTGCAAGGCAAACATCCGCAGCAACTCCTCGTCTTCCGCACCAAACCCGGCGGCCGGCGATCCCCCAGAACCCGTGCCCTGCTTGTCTGCCAGATAGAGCGTTCCGTAGCGGCGCCCCTTGGCGCACAGCTCTACCCCAATCAGGGGGCGCTTTTCCGAGGGCCCAGCCGCCTCTTCCACCCCGAAGGAATCGGCAGCACTCTCCCCTCCCAGCCAACCAGCCCCCAGACGGTGCGCCCCCGACGCCACGCCCGAGGTGTACAACGGATCGACCGCCCGGCCGTCAGCCCCCAACACCACCAGCGCACTGTACTGTGCCCCCACCAGCAGGCGGCCCTGGTCGACGACCTGCTGCAGCACCTTGTCCAGCTCCAGTTCGGTGGTCAACGCCAGGCCAGCGGCGCGCAACGCTTCCAGATGGTCGCTGCGCCGCCGAATCTCAGCTTCATGGCGCTCTAGATGGGCAGCCACCCAGCTGGCAAACCAGGTGGCCCCTCCCCCGATGAGCAGAAGTTCGACCCAATCCGCCGCCGCCAGCAACGGCTGCCCCCACCAGAGTGCACGCACCAGCTCCCACCCCCCCCAGGCCGCAAGCGGCACCAGCACCCCCAGCCAGCGCAGCGAACGGGTGTCAACACGTCTCATGCGCTGCCATCTCCGATCCCACCACACTGCCTTCCTGTGCTAAAATGACAACAAAATTTACCCCCGCGACACCCAAGGAGACGACACCCATGCATATCCGGATCTTGCTCGTCGACGACCACGAAATCGTCCGCATCGGGCTCCGCACCCTCCTCTCCCACTACCCCCATTTCGAGGTGGTCGCCGAAGCAGCCAATGCTCAGGAGGCCATCGAACAGGCGCTGCACCACCAACCCGACATCGTCGTCATGGATATCCGCCTGCCCGGAAAAAACGGGGTCGAAGCAACCCGGGAGATCGTCGAGAGACAGCCGCAGACCAAAGTCATCATGCTCACCTCCCACGCCGACGACGAGGTGCTCCTCGACGCCATCGCCGCCGGCGCCAGCGGCTACGTTCTCAAACAGATCGGCAGCGACGACCTGGTGCGCGCCCTGGAGACCGTCGGACGCGGCGGGTCGATGCTCGACCCCGCCATTGCCCAGAAGGTCTTTCGCCATGTGCGCGAGTCCGCCCGTCGCGCCGAAGAACAGCACTTCGCCTCTCTGACCGAACAGGAGCTCAACATCCTGGCCCTGCTCACAAAAGGATTGACCAACCGCGCGATCTCCGAGCGGGTCTTTCTGAGCGAAAAGACCGTGCGCAACTACGTCAGCTCAATTCTCGCCAAACTGGACCTCTCGTCGCGTGCCGAGGCAGCTGCCTACGCTGTGCGCCACCATATCGAGGAGCACCACTCCTCGTGACCAGCTCTCCCCCAGTATACCATACTTCATTCCCCCAAAACTGGCCATCTGGCCAGTCCAGAAACCCGGCAGCTGGGGAATCCCCCCGCAGCCGTCGGCGCGTATGATCGGAAGTAAGGAAAACAGACAGTTCTGTGACCCAAAATGTCGCAGAAAGCGTCGTTCTTCCCAGCCACACTGACGGGTTCAAAGGAGAGTTGGTATGTACAAGACAATCCTGGTTCCACTGGATGGGTCTCCCCGTGCCGAGATGATTCTGCCCCACGCCGTTTCGCTGGCGCTCAAATATCAGGCTCGGTTGGTGCTGATGCAGGTGGTCGAGCCCCTGGTGGCAATGGTGACCCCCTACGACATGATTCCTTATGTCGATCGGGATGCGGTCGAACGGGCGATCGAGGAAGCCAAAAGCTATCTGGCCAGCAAAGAAGGCGAAATACGCGGCGAAGGCATCGAAACCAAAGTTCTGGTCGAGAACGGGCCGATCGTCAGCGCCATTTTGGAGGCAGCCGGGCGAGAAGGCGCCGATCTGATCGCAATGGCCAGCCACGGGCGCACGGGGCTCGCTCGCGTTTTCTACGGCAGCGTTGCAGCCGGGGTTCTCCAAAAAGCAGACCGTCCGTTGCTTTTGGTCCGTGCACAGGACTAAAGCCTGTGCCCCCCTGCCGTGCGGCCTCCACCGACGGCAGGGGACCCCCCAAGCGGAGGGGAGCCGCTGCGCAAAACATCCAAGCAGAACGGGGCTCCCGCAGAAGGAGCAGAAAGGGAACAGCTGCGATGCCCTACACCCAGATCCTGGTTCCACTGGATGGGACCCACCGCTCCGAGGCGATCCTGCCCCAGGTCGAACAGCTGGCCCGCCAGTGCAATGCCACGCTGCTGCTGCTTGAAGTGCTGGAGCCGCTGCCACCGCACGCGCTGGCTGTTGCCCCGGCGCTCCTCAAAGGGGTCGCCGCCGAGCGCACCGCCGACATCGAGCGGTATGTCGATGCGGTGGCTGGCCAGCTGCGCGAGCGCGGCTGCCAGGCCCAAGCGATCGTCGAGGCCAGGAGGCAGAGCGAGCGCTGAGATGGTGGAGGGCGATGGGACCCGCTGCCCCCCACCATCCCAGCCATCTGTCTGGGACACGTTCACCGACAGGAGCTGTCATCTCCATGCAGTACGTCTATGGTCCGATCCACTCTCGTCGCTTGGGGCGGTCGCTGGGTGTCGACCCGATCCCCCTCAAAACGTGCAACTGGAACTGTGTCTATTGTCAGCTTGGGCGGTCGCTGCCGCTCACCAACGTGCGCAGCGAATACATCCCGCGCGCGGCGATTCTGGCCGAAATCGAAGAGAGTCTTGCTGCGCCAGAGATCCAGGCCGCTGTCGACGTGGTGACCTTCGCTGGCTCGGGCGAGCCGACCCTGCACAGCGGGCTCGGCTGGCTGGTGCGCGCCGTCAAAGCGCTGACCCCGCTGCCCGTAGCGGTGATCACCAACGGCGCGCTGCTCTGCCGGACAGACGTGCAGGAAGATCTGCTGGCCGCCGACATCGTCCTGCCCACCGTCAGCGCCGGCACCCCCGCGCTGCACCGGCGCATCCACCGCCCCCATCCCGACGCCAGCTTCGTCCAGCTGGTCGCCGGGCTGAAGGCCTTCCGCACCCGCTACACCGGCAAGCTCTGGGTGGAGGTGATGCTGATTCGCGGGCTCAACGACACCGAACCTTCCCTGCGCCAGCTCGCCGCCCTGCTGCAGCAGATCCAGCCCGACCAGATTCAGCTTCTGCTGCCCGACCGTCCCCCGGCCGAACCGTGGGTTGAAGCCGCCGACATGGAAGGGCTGCGCCGTGCGGCTGCGCTGCTCGGCGCAGCCGCGC
>JAPLGY010000710.1 GCA_026389955.1 Caldilinea sp.
CAGGTCACGATCGTTGACTCGTTGATCCCAGACTACGGGGGCAACTGGTTCAATCTGGACGGCTACACCGACCGCCTGCGCGTCAACATCGCCGACGTGCGCGACCCGTTTTCGATGCGTGCGCTGGTGGCCGGCCAGGAGATTCTCTTCAATCTGGCTGGCCAGGTCAGCCATCTGGACTCTATGGTGGACCCGTTCACCGATCTAGAAATCAACGTGCGCAGCCAGCTCTCGATCCTCGAAGCCTGTCGGCAAGAAAACCCGACGATCAAGGTGGTCTATGCGGGGACGCGCCAACAGTATGGCAAGCCGCGCTACCTGCCGCTCGACGAACAGCACATTCAGGCACCGACCGACATCAACGGGGTCAACAAATTGGCCGGGGAGTGGTACCATATCGTCTACCACACCGCCTACGGGCTGCGCACCACCTCGCTGCGCCTGACCAACACCTACGGCCCACGCCAGCTGATCAAACACAACCGTCAAGGGTTCATCGGCTGGTTTATCCGGCTGGCGGTCGAAGGCAGGACGATCCAGCTGTACGGGGACGGTCAGCAGTTGCGCGACCTGACCTTTGTCGAGGATGTAGTCGACGCGTTTTTGCGTGTGGGGATGGACGAAAAGACCGACGGCGCTGTCTTCAACCTGGGGGGCGACGCCCCGATCTGCCTGTTGGACCTGGCAACGTTGATTGTGGATCTGGCCGGCCGGGGACGGGTCGAACTGGTTCCTTGGCCAGAAGCACGCAAGAAGATCGACATCGGCGATGTCTACTCCAGCTACGCCCGCATCCAGCACGTGTTGGGCTGGCAGCCGGTCACGCCGCTGCGGGCCGGGCTGGAGCGCACGCTCGCCTATTATACCCAGTTTTTTGACCAGTATGTGACAGCGTGACATGAAAATTCCTTTCAATGAGCTGCGTTCGGGCTATCTGGCCTGTCAACAAGAGATCGACACTGCCGTGCAGCGGGTGCTGGCCAGTGGCTGGTACATTTTGGGCCAGGAGACGGCTGCCTTTGAGGCGGAATTTGCCGCCTACTGCGGGGTGGCCGGCTGTGTGGGCGTCAATTCGGGCACAGATGCGCTGTACCTGGCGTTGCGCGCCTGTGGAATCGGCCCGGGAGACGAGGTCATCACCGTCGCACACACGGCTGTGGCTACGGTGGCGGCGATCCGGATGACCGGCGCTTTGCCCGTGTTGGTGGATATCGACCCACAAACCTATACGATGGCCCCCCAGGCGCTGGCCGAGGCGATTACGCCAGCGACTCGTGCGGTGGTTCCCGTCCATCTCTACGGTCACCCGGCGGATCTGGACGCGATCCGGGCCGTGGCCGGTGATTTGCTTCTGGTCGAAGATTGTGCCCAGGCACACGGTGCCCGCTACAAAGGGCAGCGGGTCGGCAGCTTCGGGGATCTGGCCTGTTTTTCTTTCTACCCGACCAAAAATTTGGGCGCGCTCGGCGACGGCGGTGCCGTCGTGGGCAAGGACCTGGCTCTTTTGGAAAAAGTACGGCTGCTGCGCGAGTATGGCTGGCGGGAACGCTATGTCTCTCAGGTAGAGGGGGGCAACAGCCGGCTGGACGAGCTGCAGGCAGCCATTTTGAGGGTGCGCCTGCGCCATCTGGACGCTGACAACGCGCTCCGCCGCCAACTGGCGGCGATCTACAGCACAGACTTGCCAGACACCCTCCGACTGCCGGTCGAACAGCTGCACTGCGAGCACGTCTACCATCTGTACGTGGTCCAACACCCTGATCGCGAGCGGCTGCGCGCCCGGCTGGCGGAACAAGGGGTCGGGACGGCCATCCACTATCCGGTGCCGATTCATCTGCAGCCTGCCTACCAGACAGGCCAGGTGCGGCTGCATGGGCTGCCCGTGACCGAACTGGCTGCGCGCACGGTCTGCTCGCTGCCCCTTTATCCTGCCCTTGGCGCGGCGCAGGTGCGTGCGGTGGCGGCGGCGTTTTCTGCTGCGTTGTACAACTGAAATGAGGGGAGCGCCCGGCGCGGACCTGCGGCCGACTGGCTGTCATCGCTGTTGGCAGGATCCGTATCTCTGGGTTTTGGGGGCCGCTGTGGCGCTTTACATCCTGCTCTTTACCCAGCAGGCCTGGCAGCTGCATGCGGGCATGCGCACCCATCGTTCTGACCTGGGACAGATCGACCAGGCGGTTTGGAACAGCAGCCGCGGCCGCTGGCTGGCCCAGACCGACAACGGATTTGAGGCGACGCGCCTGACCGACCATGTCGAGCCCATCCTGGTCTTGATCAGCCCAGTCTACTGGGTGTGGGAGGATGTGCGTGCTCTGCTGCTGCTGCAGGTGGTGGCTGCTGCGGCCGGTGCGGTGCCGCTCTATGTTTTGACCCTGCGCCAGTGTGAGAAGCAGCTGGCCGCACACGAACGGCGCCAGATCTGGCGCTGGGAGCCTGTGCAGCAGCTGGCCAGAGCGCTGGCCCTGGCCAGCGCTCTGGCCTATCTGCTGGCCCCCCAACTGCAGTCCGCCTTGCTCACCGAATTTCATGCAGCCCCGCTGGCCTGGGGGGCTGGGCGCTCTGGCGGGTGTGGTGGGACGGGCGTGGGAAGCCGTTGGACAGGGCTGCTTTGGGCTGTGCGGCGACAGCTGCGGTGGCCGGGCTGCTCTGGTTTTGGGTGGCCACCTTTGTGATCGTGCCCGCCCATGCGGCGTCTGTCTATGGGGTGGCCGAGAGCACCTATTTCCAGCGCTATGGGGTGCTGGGCGATTCCCCGGCAGATATCCTGAAGGGGGTGGTGACACGCCCGCAGCAGGTGGCGGCGATTCTCAGCGAAGCCCCGCGCATGGCCTATCTGATGGGCCTGCTTGTGATCTTTGGCTGGCTGCCGATTCTGGGCATCGATCTGCTGCTGCTGGCGTTGCCCCTGCTGTTGGCCAACGCGTTGAGCGCCTACCCGGCCCAGTACTATGGAGAATTTCATTACAGCGCCCCGCTGGTGGCCTACGCAGCTGCCGCAGCAGCCTATGGCGTGGGCCGGCTCTGGCGGCTGCTGGCCAGAGGGTTGCAGCAGGCTTCACCCGCCTTTCAACACCTTCCGGCCCAGGGGGCGGCGACAATGGCGGCAGTGGCTTTGCTGCAAAATGCCCGGACTGCGCTGTTGCCGCTGCTGACAGCTGGCCTGGCGGTGTGGATGGGAATCTGGTCGGTCGGGACCTACCTGCAGCAGGGGCGAGGTCCAGGGGCTGCCCGCCATGACCCGCCCCTTGTGACGGCACACCACCGCCTATTGCCCCGGTTTACAGAGCAGATCCCAGCGGAAGCAGCGGTGACCGCCACGGCAGGGGTTCACCCCCATGTGAGCCACCGACGCTACGTCTATCAGTTCCCCTTGGGGGTGGAGGCTCCCGTGCCGGCGACCTGGGCGCTGCTCGATGTGACAACCAATACCGACATGGCGCCGGGTGACCTCAAAGCCCAGGTCGAAGCCTTGCTGGCCGGCGACTGGGGTGTCGTGGACGCCGCGGACGGCTTTCTTCTGTTGGCCCGGGGCGTCGGTCGCAAGACGATCGGCGAGCCTTTCTATACCTTCGCGCGCGAGCCCGCAGCCGCTCCGCCCGAACCGCTGCGGCTTGCCGGCATTGCCGCCGACGACTGGCCCCGCTGGCGTCAGAGCAAGCTGGTGGTGGACTGGGAGGTTGGGGAAGGCTACGACCCGAAGAGGGACTCCCCCTGGCTGGAGATTGCTGCGCTGGACGGAGAGCAGGTCGCTACGTTGGAGAGCGCTGCCCCGCCCGCACTGGTCTGGGCTTCGCCTGAGCGCTGGCAGCCGGGCGAAAAGATGCGCGTGACCACCCTGCCGCTCTTTCTGCCGCGCACCGCAGTCGTGCGCTCTGCCGGGACGCCCCAACAGCCGGCAGCAATTTTGCGCCGTTTTCCCGACGGGCATCTGGCCCTCCTGCCCGAAACACTGGCCACTGCCGCCGATCTGGGGACGGCACTGGCCGCAGCTGGGCTGGGCCCGCTGCGCACAGCGAGTGGGCAGGCAAGCCTGCCCGACGGCAGCGCAGCGGCGCTGCAAGCCTGGGTCCCCCAGCGTGCGACCTGGCCAGGGGCGCAGCTGGATCTTTGGATCCAGTGGGGCACCGGGCAATGGCCCGCACCGCTCACAGCGTTTGTGCATCTGCGCCACAACGGCGTGACCGTGGCCCAGGCCGATGGGCTGCCTCGGCTTTGGCCGCCGACGGCTGCCTGGCACAACGACTGGCGGCAGCTGGCGGTGCCGCCAGACAGCCCGCTGACAGGGGAGTGGACAGTGGCGCTGGGGCTCTACGATACACAAAACGGCCAACGGGTGCCGATCCACGGCGACCGCACCGAGCTGGTTGTGACACTGCCGCCGCTGGTTGCGGCACCTGTTCCCGATCAGGCCTGCGCACTGATCCCAGCGACCTGCGACAGCCGCTGACGGTCTGGAGAGGACGGTCTGGAGAGGACAAGTTTGGGCCGCCGCCGGTTCCGATCGAGAGGGGGCTCAGTCCGATCGAGCAGTCTGGCGTTGCCAGTCTGCCAGCAGCACCTGGGCTGCGGCGTAGCCGCACATGCCGTGCACTCCTCCACCCGGAGGGGTCGACGAGGAACACAGGTAGATGCCCGGGGCTGCGGTGCGGTAGGGGGCCAGGCTGAGGAGAGGACGGGCAAAATGCTGCCAGAGATCCTGCACCCCCCCATTGATGTCCCCGCCCACATAGTTGGGGTTGTACGCCTCCATCTCGGCGGCGGTGCGTGTAGAACGCGCCAGAATCAGGCGACGGCGCGCGTGTCGGGTCAAAATGGCTCTGTTGGGCCAGCAGCACAAAAGGACGGTCCGGGTGCTCGCCGCGCCAGACTGCCCGTTCTGCCGCCGCAATCTCAGCCAATGTTCCGCCAAGATGCAAGGTGGCGGATTGCCAGCAGCCCGGCGCCTGCCAGGGAATCGGCCCCTCCAGTGCCCAGTCGATTTTGAACACCCCTGGGTTGTAGCGAAACCGTTCCAGCTGCCGACGATAGCGGGGCGGCAGTCGATCGCCGGCCAGGCGCAGCAGCCCACGGGGGGAAGTGTCAAGCATGTATGCGCGCGCAGGCGGCAGCTCGCGAAGATCGGCCACTTCCCAGCCGCAGACCACTTCCCCCCCCAGTTGCCGCAGATAGCGCACCAACGCATCGGCGATCGTCTGCGAGCCTCCTACGGCAACGGGCCAGCCGACCGTCTGTGCCAACGTGGACAGGAGCAACCCTACAGCTGCCGTCGGGGCTCTCTCCAACGGCAGCAGCGAGTGGCCCGCCATTCCGGCCAACAGCGCCCTGGCCCGCTCGCCCCGCAACAGGAGCCGTGCCAGCCCTGCCGCCGGGGCGGCGAGCGGCAGGGCATAGGGGGCCAGCAGCCAGGGATGTCTGGGAAAATGCAGCGGTGCCAGCAGGTCGTCGAGCAACGCTTCCCAATGCTCGACCAAAGGGCCGAACAACCAGCGCCAGACCTGCTCGTCGACGCCGAGCCCGGCCGCTGTGTCAGCGAGAGAGCGGGTCACAGTGACTGCAGTGCCGTCGTCCAGCGGATGCGCCAGCGACACCGGCGGAATGGCCCAACAAACCCCCAGTTCGGCGAGCGGCAGGCTGCGCAGAAACGGCGAAGCCAGTGCCAGAGGGTGGATCGCAGCACAGACATCGTGCTTGAACCCGGGTAAGGTCAGCTCCTGGGTGCGCAGACCGCCGCCTGGGGTAGCTTGGGCCTCCACGACCAGAACTCGGTGGCCGGATCGGGCCAGCGTGATGGCTGCTGCCAGCCCGTTGGGGCCTGAACCGACCACAACCGCAGCATATCCCATCCGGACCTGCCCGTTCAGCCCTGCCGCTGCGGCCGCCGTCGGCGACGCTTCGCCGCACCAGCGCCCTCAGCAGCTTTCTGGGCGGCAGCAGGGCGAGGCTGTCTGACGACCTGGGGACGGCTCTGGGGTGCTTCGGCCGGTTCAGAGCGCAGCTCGGGGGTGGAGCCGCTGTAGTCGAACCCCTGCAGGCGCCGCCGTTCCACCCGGCTGCCCAGCACCCGTTCGATCTGCCGCACCATCAGTTCGTCGTCTTGGACCGTAAATGTAAACGCCTCTCCGGTGAGCTGCGCTCGTCCGGTGCGCCCGATGCGGTGGGTATAGGCGTCAACCGTGTCGGGCATGTCATAGTTGATCACATGCGAGACGCCAGCCACATCGATCCCGCGGGCGGCAATGTCGGTGGCGACCAGAATGTCGTACTGCCCGCTGCGAAACCCGTTGATCGCTTCCTGCCGTCGGTTCTGCGCCATATTGCCCTGCAGCGCAGCTACCCGGTAGCCATTTTTGTCCAGTGTCTCGGCCAGGGAACGGGCCCGCCGCTTGGTCCGTGTGAAAACCAACACCCGTTCGGTGGTGGTTCGGCGCAGCATCTCCAACAGCAGCCGGGACTTGAGTCCGTCGGGCACCGGGTACAGCGCATGCGCGACCGTCTCAGCAGGTGCGATCATTCCGATCTGCACCGTAGCGGGCTCTCTGAGCACTTCTGCGGCCAGCGATCGGATGTCTTCGGGCATGGTCGCTGAAAACAGCAGGTTCTGACGCTGTGCTGGCAGATGGCGCAGAATACGGCGCACGTCCGGCAGAAATCCCATATCAAACATGCGGTCTGCCTCGTCGAGCACCAGCACCTCCACGCCAGAGAGATCGATCTGCCCTTCCCCGAGCAAATCCAACAGCCGACCCGGGCAGGCAACAACGATCTCGGCCCCACGGCGCAGCGCATTGACCTGCGGCATCTTCCCGACTCCGCCGTAGACCGTCACGGTGCTCACTTTCAGCCGCTGGCTGAGCGTGTTGCTGATCTGTGCGATCTGCTCAGCCAGCTCGCGCGTGGGTGCTACGATCAGCGCCCGTACCTTGCGCAGGGGCCCCTTGGTCAACCGCTGCAAAATGGGCAACAGAAAAGCGGCGGTTTTGCCGGTGCCGGTCTGTGCCAGGCCAAGCAGATCGCGGCCGGCCAACGCGACTGGAATTGCCTGTTGCTGGATCGGCGTGGGCGTGACATAGCCCGCTGCCTGGATCCCCGCCTGGATGCGGGGGTCAAACAAAAACTGTTCGAAGTTCATCAAGTCCTCCTTGACTGCAACGAGCCAAGTCGCACTCTCAGCCCACTTCAGAATGGACAGCCGTTGCTGTCCGGCAGCAGACAGCATGGACGCTGACGGTTGCCTATGCGACAATACCCCATTTGTCTCGATCCAGCAAACTGCCTCTTCTGTCAAACAGCGTTCATGCTAC
>JAPLGY010000273.1 GCA_026389955.1 Caldilinea sp.
CGTGTATTAGACACGACAAGCTCTTTTGGAGCCCCGACCGTGAGGGAGGGGGGAATTGCCAAGGCACGACAAGCACCCCAGACACGACAAGCTCTTTTGGAGCCCCGACCGTGAGGGAGGGGGGAATCCCCAGACACGACAAGCACCCCAGACACGACAAGCTCTTTTGGAGCCCCGACCGTAAGGGAGGGGGGAATCCCCAGACACGACAAACTCCCCAGACACGACACGCTCTTTTGGAGCCCCGACCGTGAGGGAGGGGGGAATCCCCAGACACGACCAGCACCCCAGACACGACAAGCTCTTTTGGAGCCCCGACCGTGAGGGAGGGGGGAATGCCAAAACACGACAAGCACCCCAGACACGACACGCACTACTACAGAGTGTCGCCCTGCAACAATCTGCAAGGGCCGGAGAGGCATGATTATCGTGTGATGCGGGGGCGGGTCGTGGCTCAGCGATGTCAACGGCGTGCGCTCTGCACACCAGTACTGCCTCAACCCCGACCTCTGGTTCTATCTCATCGGGTTCCGGTGTGTCCGCTCGCGTTGATCCTGGCTTTCTGGGCTTCAGTAGTTCACGATTTTGCCACACATGAAGATGTTCTAAGTTTTGTCAAGAGGGCACATTAACAAGGGTGCGGTTCAAAGTTTTGCGGTAGGTGAAATAGTTGCTGGTTTATCGCGCGCTCGGTCGATTGGCATCCCGCGCCACGGATGATCAACCTGTGGGCGCCATGGCTGACGTGTCGGTGGTCAAGTGGGCGGTGGTAAAGTGGGCGGTGGCACAAGTGCTGCCTGGGTTGGCGGCGATAACCACTGCATTTGAGTCTGGCCTCGACGACAAGCTTATTGGCACTCTCGACGGCCCCGTCGCCGATCGGCAAACCCGCCGCTTGAAAAGTTGAGGACTGCATATGGGCTTCACGCTTCTCCAGATAGACCAGTGCACTGGTCAACTCGATGTTCGGCATGCTGACTGGCTATCTGGAGGAGCGTGGTCAGCACCGGTGTGGCGCCCTCGGTTTTGAGCTGATGGAGTTGTTTCTGTAGCCAGTTGGCTTTTTCCTGATTATTGCGACGTTCATTCATATTTTTTAGCGAACAAAGCGATTGTCAGATTGAGAATTGCGGATTGCGGATCCACGCGTTGACAGCTTGATCTGCCCGTTGTATGATTGCCATAGGGGTTGTCCTGGTTTGCTTCGCCCGGGCAGGTCAGACTGTCGCTGCAAACAAGGGTCTCCCCGACAGAGGAGAAAGAAATGGCTGAATCTTTCTGGTGGCATCTGCTCGCTGGCTTCACAATCGGGTTTATTCTGTCTACACTGTGGGAATGGCTCTACTTTCGCCGCCGCCGCATGGTGCTGCGAAATCAGCGGATCGCAGAACTCGAAGCCCAGTTGCAAACCTACCTCCATGCAACCCACGTTCTCAACCCAACGGCCGCCCACCTCGACGACTGGGACGAACCTCGCTTCGAACCTCTGCCCGTCTATCTGGAAAGTGAAGAACCCATCCTGCCCGCTGAACCCCTGCCCGCTGAACCCCTGCCCGCTGAAACAACGACGGCAGATGCCATGAAGCCGGCAGCCACAGCCCAGGCAGCGTGGAGGGCTGCAGCCCCCCCCCAGCCCGCTTCCCAAGAACAGCGCTCCCTGGTCGCTGCCTTCGACAGCGCCCCGCTCCACTGGAATACACCCGCTGTCATCGGCGCCACCGAGTTTTCTCGCCCGACGATCTCTCCCCCAACAGCCGGCGTGGAAAAGCAATACCTGCCCCCCTCCCCCACAAACGGCTCCCCTCCCAATGGCGTTCCCAGCCCACAGCCCATTCCCCCCGCACAGTCTGCCACACAGAGCCGCACAGAGCCCCAGACACCCAACCCAGCCAATCCACCGGAATCAACCGGGATCTATGTCACTCAAATCCAAGGCCGCACAGAATGGATCCTGGTGCGGCTGGTACAGACCTTAGTTCAGTTTGTTCGGCGGGTCCGCTCCTGGGTCAACACCCCCTCGCCGCTCTCTCCTCCGGCTTCGCCGAATGATTTGACGCAGCTCCGCGGGCTGACCAAAGCCCACGTGCAACAGTTGCGCTCCGGCGGAATCACCACCTTGGCCCAGCTGGCCAACCTTTCCGTCACTGAACTGCAGCAGCTGGTACCGGGGGATACCCTGGCCGTCTACCGCCGGTGGCTTGCGGACGCCGCCATCCTGACCTCCGCCGACGCTCTGCCCAATGGCTGACCACCCATCGGGCCAGCGGCCTTGGATCGAACACGCCCTCGACCGCTGGAAACTGGCGGTCATTGGGCTTTGTTTTATCGCACTCGTCATCTGGGCCCTCTCTACCTGAGAGTTTGTTTGGAAATTACACCGGGAGCGGCTGTGCATTTGAGCAAGGGATGAATTGATGCCAAAGCTGATCCTGGCGAATGCGGGGGAGACAGCGAAGGAGTATGCAAAGCAGATGGCAGGGAGCGCCGACAAGCTCCCTCACGGTCGCAGCTCACACACCGGCTCACGTGGCAGAGGCATCGACTACTTATCAGCCGATTCCACTTGCATATTTCATCACGTTTCACACCTACGGCACATGGCTGCATGGCGATATAGATGGCTCCGTCGATTACGCACACAATGTGTTCGGCGCACCCAGGTTGCCTCCTGATCCAGACCGTGAGACGCGGTCGCACGAACAAATGGATCAACCAGCATATACGCTCGACGCAGCGCGGCGGACGATCGTGTTGCAAGCGATCCAGGAGGTCTGTGTCTGCCGGGGCTGGCCCCTCCTAGCCGTTCACGTGCGCAACAACCATGTGCATATCGTTGTGTGTGCCAACCAAGTCCCCGAGCGCGTCATGACGGACCTTAAAGTCTATGCCTCGCGCAAGCTGAATGCAGGCGGCTTCGATGTGCCTGAACGCAAACGTTGGACACGGCACGGCAGCACGCGCTCGCTGTGGCACACGAAACATGTAGAAGCCGCGATCCACTATGTCGTGCACGAACAGGGTGAAGCGATGGCAGTCTATGAAAAACACTGAACGCGCCATCAACCAGCTGCCGGTAGTCACCGGCGGTGCACTGCAAAAGACACGAAAGAAATATGTGACGCTTGCCGCCGTAGATGAACTGCCCATATTTACCGTATAGCCTTTGGCAATGGCGTAGGTCTGCAAGCGCTCAAGCTGTCGCGCCAGGTCGTCTTTCTGGTCGGCGCTCGACACCCTGGCGTAGAGGGCGATGCCGGCAGGTGCATCGAT
>JAPLGY010000264.1:0-8455 GCA_026389955.1 Caldilinea sp.
GGACCTTCTGCGCTCAACGCGTCGACCAGGTCGGCTGCTTCCAGGGCGCTCACCAACGTGGGGAACTGGCCAGATTCTACAGCGGTTTGCACGATGTTCAAGGGGGCTGTGCTTTCCTCAGCAGCCTCTTCTGTGGCAGCAACTTCAGCTGGAGGCAGCAGCACCTTGTCGATCACATGCACGACGCCGTTCGCAGCAACGACATCTGGAGCAATGACTGTGGCGTCGTTGACGGTGACCGCATTGTCGGCGACAGCGATAGAAATGGGAGCTCCTTGGACCGTCACCAGCTCACCTGCAGCCAGATCGGTGGAAGCCAGCGCTTGATCGCCGATCACATGATAAAGCAGCACCGCAGACAGCTGTTCTTTGTCTGCCAGCAGAGCCTCCAACGTGTCTGCCGGCAATGCGGCAAAAGCCTCGTCGGTCGGCGCAAAGACGGTGAAAGGGCCCTCTCCAGCCAGGGTTTTGTCCAGGCCACTGGCTGCCAATGCTTCTGCCAGCGTGCCAAAGTCTTCCCCATTCACCACAATCCCACGTATTGTAGTCTCGTTTCCAGTTACCTGAAATGACTTTCTTACTGGCTGTTCGCGCACCAGCACAGGCAAATCCGGGCCTGCAGGCTCAAAGACCTTCTCTTCACCGGCATCTTCGTACAAGGCTGCGTACAGATTTTCTGGCGGCGCGTCGGCATCGACAGAAACAGAAACCGCAACATTGGCGCTGATCCCACCGGTCACAGCCGTATACCCGATGACAGGGCCGGGTTCGCCGTTGACATCTGTATGAATGGCCACCCAGCCTGGCCCATTGCTGGTTACACGCGTGACGATCACGGTCTTATCGACGATGGGCTGCGAAACCGTAAAGATGTCGGGCATAAACTGGGCAATCACTGCCGGTGCCACTACGGACAGCACCAGAAAAATGAGCCCGAACACCATCAGATAGGTACGTTTGCGCATAGAAGGCAACTCCTGACTTGCGGTACGGCCGAATAATTGGACTGAATTGACTATCGAACAGCGCTGCAGAGCAGGTAAAGCGATGAAAAATTTCAGGCAAATTTATAACTTTCGCTATTTTAGCCTATTTCTGCAACGATTGCAACGTTGATTTCTGCCAAAAAACAGCGGTGCTACCAGAAATTCAGCGTTCTGGCAGGCGAACGCTGTCTCCGACGCTGTGCGCCCAGGTCACGGGCAGTCTTTGCAGCGTCTCCGGGTCATAAAGCCCTATATCGAACACGCTGCCCGTTGGTGCGCGGACGGAATGCACGGTCGTGAGAAATTCACCTGGCTGCCAACTGCCTGTCGGGACCGCTCCCGACTCGGTCGCAGGGATTCCGTCCTGCTGGCCCACTACCTGTCCATCTGCAGCCAACACATGGATAAACAGATGATGGGGGGGCAACAATGACTGCAGAATTTCCCAGTACAGTGAAAGATTGACGCTCTCAGCGCCCGATGGTTCCACACTATAGCCGTAAAGGCGAGCGTGGGTGCCAAACTGTGCAGCTTCGGTCAGGGGGATCACCGGGGTCGGGCGCTCGAAGTGAGCCCTGCGCTGCTCGATCTCCAAGCTGCCCAGCACAGTGAGGGCGCTTTGGTTTTGCAGATCCGGGCCGCCCAGCCCTGCCACCAGCTGGTACGTCCCGCTGGGCAGGGTCGCCGGCAGGTCCAGGTGCACCGGAAGCCGCAACAGATCTCCGGTGTCCAAAGCTGTGATCGAGAATTCAGGCAGGGGCCATCCCACAAAACCGGCAACGCCTCTGCCCTGGCCATCCAACAGACTCACCGTCAGCGTGCGTTCAGCCGGCAGCGCACGCTGTATTCGCAAAAACAGGGTCAAGCCCAACGCGGTCCCAGCCAACCTGGGCTCTGCAGCAGAGAGCCCGCTGAGACCGAGCAATTCTACACCTGCCTGGGCCACCGGAGGGTGCAAGGGGCTCTGGATGGGGAGGCGTTCGACGGGCTGCGCTGTACGGGGCGCCACGACCGTCAGGGTTCCGATCGACGCATCCACGGTGTCGCTCCCTACCAAAGTCAGCGCCTCGCCGCGCTGGCCGTTCTCCGCCTGTCGAGCAACGCTGACGCCCACGGTGTAGACACCAGGGGGCAGCCCAGCAGGGGCGATCACCCCGACGGCCTCTGTCGTGCGAGCGCCGGAAGGCAGTCCTGACCAGTTCACGGCATACTCTCGGCTGCTCCAGCGGTAGCCGTTTCGGTCCAGCAGACGCAGGCTGACATTCAGATCGGTCGGTTCAACCACCTGCCAGGTCAGACGCACAGCCACGGGCTGGTTGGCCGCTTCGACCCATTCGTCGGCGATCGCCGACGCCGTCAGCTGAACTGCACCGTAGTCGCTGGTCAGGGTCGAACGAGCAGTCGGTTCTGGCAACGCAGCCCAGGCCGAAAGGCGCGTCGTCCCATACCAACGGTTTTCCAAGTTGAAAGAGCGGTCAGCCAGGTACGCTTCTATCTCGAAGGGCAGCGTGGCCCCAAACGAAAGCGGAGCCGGAAACCAGACTGTTCCCCGCTGCAAGGCACGCTGCAGCACATCCTGCACCGCAGGTGACCAGCCAACTACACTGTCGGCCAGGAGCACGGGGGCCGGACCTGTCAAC
Source organism: Caldilinea sp. (assembly GCA_026389955.1). The sequence goes on from JAPLGY010000264.1 coordinate 2,627, forward strand.
AACGACGAACCCACCGGCCTGTACGCCCGCCAATAGCCGACCTGCCAAGGAAAGATCGCCAGAAACGTGTCCTGATTGCGCCCATCTTGCATCAGTTGACGCAGCAACGGTCGATAGTCGTGTCCTCCATAGCGTGGCACAGTATAAAAAGCAACTGCTCCCCCGACCGCATTTGCCAACAACAACAGCAAAACCACGGGCCCAGCCCAGCGAACAGACCAGACCCGCTCCACGCCCACCCCCCACAGCAGCAACACAGAGGGCAGGGCCACCATCAGCAGCCGCTCCCCGCCCTCTGGGAAAAAAGGAAAACGCAAACTGACCAGCCAGCCGCCGACCAGCACAGTCGAGAGCACAACGGCCAACAGCAAAACTGCGGATTGTTCGTCGGGTTCTTCTGCACGGGGCTGCGCACGCGCCTTGGCCAGCCCAGCCAGAAGCAGCAGGAACGCTGCGCCGCTCAAGAGCAACGTCCAGGGTCCTGGCAGGGCCGGCCAGGCCAGATGACCGCCTTGGAAAGTGGCCAGATGGCGCAGCAGATAGGTCAACAGATCCAAGGGGCTGTCCTGGTCGGCGGCAACTTTGTTGCCGACATAGGAGAGCAGGTGTGAAAGCGTGTACACAAGCCACGGCAAATACCCTGCGAAGACCAGCAGGAGCATGCCGGCGACTGACCCTACACGACGCAGCGAGCGCCTCTCGGCACAGAGAAACTGGCAGAGGAAGGCCCACAACAGATGTCCAACCAGGACAAACACAAAATAATAGAGGGTGTACAACCCGGCCAGGGCTGTCACGCCGTAGCCGACCGCAGCCCACCTGCGGGTTGAACAGCTTTGGAGGGTGCCTGGCCGCTGCCAGACCCAAAAAAATCCTGTGGCTGCCGTACTGAGCGCCATGCCCAGCCCGTACATCCGGATCTCCTGGCTGTAAAACAGCTGCATCGGATTCAGGGCGGCCAGCGGAACAGCCAGCAGCAGAAGCTGGGGACGGCGTCGAAAAAACAGCCAGGCCAGCCAGAGCTGCAGCAACAGCCCAGCCCCCCCTATCCACACAGAGAGCAGGCGGCCCGTCTCTGGAGCCGCGTTGCCCCACAGCTGAATCCAGCCGTGCAGCAAAAGATAATAGAGGGGAGGATGAATGTCGCGTGCAGTCAGCGCCAGCATGCGGGCCAGCGGCTCGGTTGCAAAATAGACGCTGTACCCCTCATCCCACCAAAGCGGCTGCCAGTCAAGGTGCAGCAACCGCAGCCCTCCTCCGGCTGCGGCCAAAAGACCTACTATCCACCACAGACGACGGTCGGGCAGGGCAGTGAACATCCAGAAACAGCTTTCTACCGCATCCGCACAAAGCCCAGATAGATCTCGCGGTTGGGGTTATTGCAGTCGGTCATGAACTCGACGACAGGGGACAACTGGTTGCCCGCGCCGTCGCGCACCCAGACCTGCCAGGGACCCTGGCCGAGCAGGTCGCAGGGGCGAGGGGTTGCCAGTTCGCCCGGTGCAGGTGTCGGCGACGTTGGCGGGCGGAATTCATATTTGTAGTTGTACTTGACCCGGTTGCCTGCTCCGGGGGTGCCACTGTACTCAAACGTGTAGGTGCTGGGCCGTTCGACGTTCGTATTGGGGCGGTCCACTCCTCGAAACCGCACCTCCAGGAAATATCCTTCTGCCGGTTCCTCGGGCCGATTGGCGTCGTTCAGGATACCGACAAAAAAATACGTCCAGATGGTCAGAAATGTATTCTCGGTTGGAAAAAACTGCGGGCCGATGGCCCGTTCAAACGGGTACAACGTCGCGGTCGGGGTCGGGGTTGTCGTCGGTGTCTCGGTCGGGGTAAACGTCGGTGTGAAGGTCGGTGGGGGTTGGGCCACCACCAGCGCGACCTGCTGTGTGTCGTTGACCACGCTCACATGCGAAGCTGCCACCCACACCGAGGCGCCGTTGACGCAGCAGACTTCGTACCAGGTCCCTTCTGTGTTGCGCCCCACGATTGCGATTGGGATATCCGGGCCGAGCTGGGCCACAAGCGGATACTGAACCCCCGGGCCGGTACGCAGTGCAATAAACCCGCTTTCCACCACGATATAGGGGGTCAACGTCGGGGCGGGGGTCAGCGTTTCTGTCGGCAGGGGGGTCGGGGTCAGCGTCGGCAGCAGCAGGTCAGGGGCTGCACCGGGCTGCAAGGCAGCTTCTGTGAGCTGCGCAGCCAGCGCGACGGCGGTCGCCGTCTGTTCCAGAGGAGGCGGTGTCGGCGTCGCAGTCTCGGTCGGCACCGGGGTAGGTGTGCTGGACGGTGGAATGGCGATCACAACACGGTCGGCGTCGATCGTTGGCTGAATCACGATCACGCCTGGCGTTCCATCGCGCGGCGGTGTGACGACAACCAACGGCAGCAGCGCTTCTGGCGTCGGCGTAAAGGTGGGAGACAACGTCCGTGTCGGAGCTGGGGTTGGGGTCGCTGGCACCAGCAGTTCAGAAAACCTGCACCCTGCAGCAAAGAGCAAAAGGCTCAGCAACGCCGCTACCGCTGCAAATCGTTTTTTCCAACGCATGGCGGCAACAGGCAACGTGTCGGCAGCTGTATCGCCGGCAGCTGTATCGCCGGCAGCTGAGATCAGATAGGATGCAGAGGCAGACATCTCGGCAGGTCGTTCCAGTGTAAAAACTTTTGAGCACAGCATTCAAACTGTCTGGAGCAGGTTAAAGAACACAATGTGCGTCAACCTCCATCCCTCGCATGAAGCAGTATAGCACAGCAGCCACACAAGTTGAAGTCCTACAATCCAACAATCCCTCCTACAAACCATTGCGGCTCGAATGCCACGCCTGCCGCAGCTCACGGTGCCAGCGGTTGTTTTCGATAAATTGCTGCAACATGCTGTCATCGGCTTCGCAGTTGCCGGCCTTCAGCTGTTGGAGCAGATGGTCCAACAACCCATTGGCCTGTGCCAGCACCTCCTGTTCGGCTGGGTCGCCGACCACGTGCAACGCACGATAGCTCGTCCAGTAAAGAAAAAATGGGGAGACATGGTTGAAGGCACAGACATTCTGCTGCAAATACCCCCAGAGCGCCTGGCCATAGTGCCGGCATTGTGGCAGGTCGTTGGCTGCCAGCGCCAGCTGTGCGTGCAGGGCATTGCTTTCGCTCTGATAGATCAGCTCATTGGCGTCCAGCAATCTATCCAATTCATGCAGGGTAGACCGCACAGACTGCACACGCCCCATCTGCAAAAGAGCATGCGCTGCCAGCAACAGCCCATCTCTTGACATGGACGGCAAGTTGGCCGTGTGGGCAAATTCGCGCAGTTCCTCTGCGTAACGGTAGGCTCTCAAAAAATTTTCGGCGTAGTACTCAATTGCAGCCATCACCGAGATCGCTTTGGCCTGACAAAAAGCCAGATCGGCCGCCTGTGCAGTCTGCAGCCCCTGCCGGGCACTGGCACGTGCTGCGTCAAACCGGCCCAGGTTTGCTTCGATCCACGCCTGGACATAGAAGCTGCGTGAGGCCAGCTCAGGGATCATTCTGATCTGTGGGTCTGACTGAATCTGGCGGCAATAGGCCAGCGCTTCTGTATGCAGCCCCTCATACACGGCAAAACCCATGCTGAAAATCAGCTGAAAATGGCTGGCCATGTAGAGATTCTCGATCGCTTTGGCCAGGGCAATCCCCTGCCTGAGCAGCTGCTGGGCACGTGGGCTGCCAAAATTTTTATAGCCCAGGATAAGCTGTCGGATACAATCGAGGGCCCCGCTGTCGTCTCCAATCTGTTGGTAGCGTCTGAGGGCACTCTCGGCATACACACAGGCTGACTGAGTATGATTTTGGGTGCGCAGCACTTTGCTCAACAGCACTTCAGCCTCTGCTGCGGCCCCAAAATTCTGGGTCGTCTCTGCCAAGGCCAACGCCTGGCGGGCCAGCCTTTCGGCCTGTTCCAGCTCATCAGTGGCAGAGCGAGCATGGCCGAGGGCAATCAACGCTGGAACCAACAAGACCGGTTCTGCCAACGCCGTTGCCTCCAACACCGCTCTCTCTGCCGCAGAGAGGGCGATGTCTCTCTGATGCAGCAGCAGCAGCAGACGGACTCGCGCGGTTGCAATTTGGACGCTGACCTGTCTGATTTGTAGATTTTCTGGGGTGTGGGAGGCCAAAAGTTTCGTGGTCTGGGCCAGCAGATGGTCGCCTTCCTGCCAGTGCATTTTCAGCCGAAAAAAACGCTCCAGCGTCGGCAACGCTTCCGTCAGCAGATCCAACTCCTGGGCTTTCACAGCAAGCCACCATGCCTGCTGCAGGTCGGCCAGGTAGGGATCGAGTCGGGCCAGCTGCGCTGCGATGGCTGCACCGCCAGCAGCGAGCAATCACACAGTGCGATCAGATCAGCGGCTGAAGCACCTGCCACGGCCGCAGCCGCTTCTCCCCCGAAGCTGCTGGAAAAAAGACTGCAGCGAACATAAATTGACCGCAGCGGTGCACTCAATTGCTGCCAGGAGCCGTTGAAGACTGTCCGCAGGCTTTGCAGCTGGGTTTCTGCAGCAGGGCTCTCCAAAAAAGACAACCTCCCCGGCTCCCACAAATTTTGAGAAATTTCAGCACAGGGACGGTGGACAGCCAGATGGGCGGCCAGTTTGAGCGCAAGCGGCAACCCCCAGACTGCACGACAGATAGAAGCAATATGGGTCAACGTGGCCGAATCCAGCGTGAGCGGGGCAGCGTGGCGTTGAGCTTCCTGGCAAAAAAACTGCACCGCCCCAGAGAGCTCCACCGAAGTGGCTGGATTGGGGACGCTGAAACCAGACACACGCAGAGTAAAGGCTGCAGCAATCGGCAGCCGATGACGGCTGGTCAGCAGCAAAACCAGCCGCGGCGCACGTCTGAGCAGCTCGCTGACCAGGGTCAAGAGGGCAGGGCGACGCTCGACATTGTCCAGCACCAGCAAAAGCCGGCGTTGGGCAAAATAGTAAAACAATTGTGTCAGGGGAGGCGGGTCGGGAGCCAACACCAGGCCAACTGCATGGGCAATGGCACGGACCACCTGTGTCTGTTCAAGCGAGATCTCCTCTGCGTCTGGGCCGGCCTCTGCACTCAATTCACTCAGTGAAACAAAACAAGCGCCGTCGGTAAAGTGGGGCAGCAGTTGCTGTGCCATCTCCTGCGCCAGGCGCGTCTTACCGACACCGCCCATCCCTGTCAGAACAACGACTCGATCGTTTTGTTCGACGATCTGATGGCGCAGCTGTGCACATTCTGCCTCACGTCCCCAAAAAGGCGTGTCCAGCTGGAAGAAGCCGTACAGCCGGGCTGTCACAGCAGCCGACCATTGAAGCGTAGGTGGAGAAAAGGCCGGCAAGGGCTCAGGATGGTCAGCAGCGATCACCTGGCGGATCAGAGAGTCAAGGTTCGAGACATCGTCCAGCGAACGGAAAAGCTGGACGGTCTGAGGGGAAGGTGCCAGCCCGAGTTCTGTCTCCAATGTTGTCTGCAACTGCTGATAATGCGCATGCAACGCTCCCTGTTCGCCGCGTGCAGCCAGACACAACATCAGCTTCCGATGGGCTGATTCAGCCCACGGTTGAAGCGCCAGATGGCGCTGCGCCCAGCCCTGGGCCTGTGCCCAGTGGTGTGTCAGCAAAGCATGGTCGGCAAGATGCTCCAACGCCAGTATGGCAGTGTGATAACGCGTATCTGCCGCATGGCGGAGCCAGTTTGTAAATTCCGGTTCGTCGATGACGAGGCCAGCCAGCAGCTCGCCCTGGTAGAGTTCGACCGCCGCTGTCATCGATTGAAGACAGTGTGGGCAACTCAAAAGATGTGGATGGTGGTGGGTGCGAA
>JAPLGY010000264.1:8502-9429 GCA_026389955.1 Caldilinea sp.
AAACTCTGCACATCGACAAAATCAAGCTGGTTGTCCAAACACAAGGCAATACTTTGTGCGGTGACAGAAAACAGACGGGGTGCAGCGATCCGGGTCTGGGGCGTCAGACTTTTGCGCAGGCGGGCCAGCGAATTGCGCAGGTTGGTCAGCGCGTTGCTTTCGGGGAATTCACCCCACAACAAGGTCGCCAGATGGCTCCGAAGCTGTGCTCTGCCCGGGTGCAAGGCCAGATAGGCGAGCAACGCTCGAATTTTGACCGAACGAAAGTGTTCGATAGGACGGCCATCGACGTAAACAGCACAGCCGCCCAACAATCGGATTGTTAAACGGTTCGTATGCTGTAACTCTTGCTGCTGCATCTAATACTCGATGGTTGTGCTTTCCGGTTGTCGTTGACTTGCCTCGTTGCCTTGCGGAATATAGCATGATACGGCGTTTTTCAGAAATACACCGCCTGCAACGGCTCTCCTTCACAATGGAAGCAGATTTTGGACAGCAGGGCGCAGGCCGATGCAGTTGTCGCAGACATCAGTCCTAGACAGCCGGCGTGTCAGAACCTGCCCAGCCGTACACCGACACATGCGCCCGGCTGTCCAGGTCAAAAGGAGCCCGCTGCCAGTTTGCAAATCGCTCGACAAGACGCAGCCCAGCAATCCGTGCCATCAGATCCATCTCGCCCGGTGTGATCAAACGACAGACGATGGGAGTCATCGTGATGCCCCTCGTCGTGAGGCGGAGATGATTTTCTTCGAGCAGCTGCGTGACCGGGTCGTACCGGGCAACATCCAGCACAACAGTGTCCAAGTCTACAGCCTCGGCACGCACATAGTCCGCGCGGCCCGGGGCAATCCCGGCGAGGGGCAGCGCAGTCTCAACCACGAAATGCCCATCTGCGTTCAGATGACGCGCTGCGTTCTCAAAACAGCA
>JAPLGY010000068.1 GCA_026389955.1 Caldilinea sp.
ACAGCTTACAGGGTTGATTTCCTGCGGCCAGGGCCTGTACGAGATGGAGGACGCTGGTTGAGGCGGCTAATGTTGTCTGAGGGAGCGCATCGAGGGGTGAGGTCTGTTCCGTCGATTCGTCCATAGGCCACATATAGACGATGCCGATGGGGGAGGAGGAAGTCTCGTCTGTGGGCTGAAGGGCATGCAGGAGCTGGGCAAAATGTGCTGGCTGTTGAGGATCGAGTGTGACGTGTCGATTTGCACCTGCTGTGTAGGTTGCAGCCTTTTGGACTGTGATGACCTCTTGTCCCAGCCGGGTCAGTTGTTCGGCCAGCCGTGTACCGACACCGGTGTGGTCGCTGAAGATGAGCCACCGATTGAACAGATGTGGGGGCTCTGGCAGCAAGGGGGCGGTTCGTTCCCAGCCGATCTGGTAGAACCACTCTGGGGTGGGGAGCTGAGCGGCGGCGGCAAAGGCAGGTGCTGCTGTGTCAGCTTGTTTGACAGTGGTGCCCACCATAGAGGCGACAAGCTGTCCGGCTGCATTGAAGAGGTAGACATCTCCGACGATCATCGCGGGGGCTGCAGCCGTTTCTGTGTCGCTCACGGCTGGGGAGTATGGGCGGCGGCGTGCATAGCTCCATAGTTCGGAGGTCGGTGGCTGATAGATCTGCCAACGCTCGACCCACATGGGCAAATACTTGGCTGATGGCATCAAGGTGCCCAGAATATGGCCGCATGCATCCAGGACCGCTGGATGCAGGTAGTAGTCTTCCAGGTATGTCAGCAGGGAAGGGGGTGTTTGAATCTGGGCGAAGACTTCGTCTTCTCCTTGCCAAAGGGTCTGGATCGATTGAAAGGTGGGGCCATAGTTCATGTGATAGGCCCGATAGAAAGCAGTTGGGTCGATGGATTGACTGCAGCGTGCGCGCAGCGCCGTTCCCCACTCGGCTGCAGGACGAACTGCAGGGTTGTGGTCTGGCCTGCGGTGAGGGCCAGCGGCTGGTGGATCAGCAGATCGGCCACTGCGAAATCAGCGGCGGGGTAGAGTTGGGTTCCGGCAGCCCAGGCCATTTCCAAGTAACCGGTCAGCGGCATGAGGAGGGTCTCGCCTACACAGTGGTCCTGCAACCAGCTCAGATGGGGCCACTGGGGGTCAAGCTGCCCTTCAAAGCGGATTTCTGTGCTTCCTGCCAATGGGATTGGATGGCCGAGCAGGGGGTGATCGGCCCGATTGGAAGTTTTTTCTGGCCGGCGATCGGATCGCACTGTCGGCGCATCGATCCAATGGCGTTGCCGTTGGAAGGGATAGGTGGGCAACGACAACCGGCGACGGGCAGGGAAGTCTGTCGTGCTGTGGGCAAAGTGCTGCCAATCGATCGTGGCGCCAGCGCTGTAGAGTGCGCCGACACTTTGTAGAAGTTGTGCTTCGTCGGGTTGGTCCGGGTCCAAACTAGGTAGCCAGAGTTTTTTGTGGTCGGGCAGGCAAGTGCGTGCCATCCCCAGCAGCACTGGTTTGGGGCCGATTTCGATCAGCGCCGTGATGGTTTGTCGGTCAAGTGCTGCCAGCCCGTCGGCAAAGCGCACTGGCGCCAGAATATGCTGGCACCAATAGTCTGGTGTGGCTATCTCAGCGCCGATGAGTTCTCCGGTGACGTTGGAGATCAACTTACGTTGTGGCGCTGAAAAGGTGACCGTT
>JAPLGY010000707.1 GCA_026389955.1 Caldilinea sp.
TTCGCCCTCAAGGACACGCTCGGCAACGTCTTCGCCGGGCTGGCCATCCAGGCCGGGCTGGCCGCCGAAGGGATCCCCACTGATTTCGTCACGGTCGCCGAAGAGACACGAACCAATGTGATGATCCTCGACCACCACAGCGGCCGACATCTCAAGGTCAACCAGCCAGGCGCACCAGTCCCCAAGCAGGCAGAGGCCGAATTTCTGGCACGTGTGCAGCACCATCTGCACGAAGGAGACCTGTGGGTGCTCTCCGGCAGCCTGGCCCCCGGCCTGGCACCCGACTTCTATGCCCGGCTCATCCGGCAGATCCATGCCCAAGGCGCCCTGGCCCTCCTCGATACCAGCGGGGTCGCGCTGCGCACAGGCTGCACCGCAGAACCTGACCTCGTCAAACCCAACCCGGCGGAAGCATACGACCTGACCGGGCAGACGGTGGACTCGCTGCCCGCTGCCCGGCAGGCAGCCCAGGCCTTCCAGACCGCTGGCGCCCGCCGGGTCGCCCTCTCGCTGGGGGCCCAGGGGCTGCTCTACAGCGACAAGAGCACCACCCTGCACGTCTGCCCACCCACACTCCAGGTCCGCACCGCAGTCGGCGCAGGAGATGCCTTGCTGGGAGGGCTGGTCTGGGCGCTTGCCCAGAACAACCCCGCACATGACCTGGCCTGCTGGGGCGTCGCCACCGGCACCGTCTATGCCCAGGCCGATGAGCTGCCAGTCGATGCCCGGCCAGCCGTCTCTGCCATGCTCCACCGCCTGCACGTGACAAACCTTTGAATACAAACTCTGACCCAAACTCACTGAACGGAGTGGACCCACGATGACGAAAACATATTTCCATCTCACTGAGTCGATGTTCGGCGATCGAGAACAGCCGCTGGTCGAAGCTGGCACGCTGGTTGCAAGTTCGTTTCGGTTCGAAGGTGGGGTGGCCGCACTCCGCCTGCGCAACGAGCTGGGAGAGCTGGTCTTGCTCCCCTTCCAGGGCCAGCAGATCTGGTCTGCCAGTTTTCGAGGACGCAACATCACCATGCGCTCCATGTTCGACCAGCCTCGCCCCACCCGTACCTACCTCGAAACCTATGGGGGCTTCCTGCTCCACTGCGGCTTCACCGCCATGGGGGTGCCCGCAGCAGGCGACACCCACCCCCTCCACGGCGAATTGCCCAACGCCCCCTACCAGCGCGCCTACCTCGTCGCCGGCAAAGACGAGCGCGGCAGCTATGTCGGGCTCGGTGGCAGCTACCAACATACTGTCGCCTTCAGCTTCAATTACCAGGCAGAACCCCTGGTCAAGCTCTACACCGGCTCCTCCCTGTTCACCGTCGACCTGAATATCACCAATCTCAAACGCACACCGATGGAATACCTCTACATGGCACATGCCAATTTCCGGCCCGTAGACAACGGCCGGTTGGTCTACAGCGCCCACTGCACCCCCACCAGCGTGCGCGTGCGCACCAGCATCCCCTCCCATGTCCGCCCAGGCCCTGCCTTCGCCGCCTTCCTCCAAGAACTGAGCCAACACCCCGAAAAACACAACGTGCTCAAGCCAGGGCTGGCCTTCGACCCGGAGGTCGCCCTGTTTGTCGATTACCTGGCCGATGGAGAGGGCTGGGCACACACCATGCAGGTCCATCCCGACGGCAGCGCAGACTACATTGCCCACCGCCCCGCCGAACTGGACAAAGGGGTGCGCTGGATCTGCCGCACCCCCGACCAGGACGCGCTGGGCATGGTGCTGC
>JAPLGY010000757.1 GCA_026389955.1 Caldilinea sp.
CCATCAGCGGGCCTTCGATCACCTCGATCGGGCGCGGGAAGCCCTGCCGGGCTTCCTCGGTATCCTCGACCACATAGGCATCGCTCTCTTCGTCGTAGCGCGAGACTTCGATATAGACATAGCCGACATTTTCGCCGCTGATCTGTGTGCTGAGCAGCGTGCTCTCCCCGGCGGTGATCTCGTCCTGGCTGACCTCGAGCGGCTCCATGCTCAATTCGGTGTCGATGCCAGGGGCGGCCATTTCGGGGGCCGTCTCCAGCATCGGCACGGCGTAGTCGGCCAGGTCGAACTCGGCGGCGTTCTCGGCATCGAGCAGCTCGGGTTCCACCGCATCGGGGTCGACATCCTGGTTGGTGTAGTGGAAGACCAGGAAATCGTCCCACAGCGAGGCACCTGCAAAACGGCTGGCGTAGCCGGTGTAGGAGAGTTCGCTGAGCTCGGTGCCGACCGCAGCCAGCAGTTCGGGGACGGGGAAAAAGATCGAGAAGCCGCTGGCGCCAGGGCGCCCTGGCCCATGTTTTTCAGCCAGGATGGCCGCCAGATAGGCTCGGTTCAAGGTGCGCGCGGCGGCGGTGAGTTCTTTGGACTGGGCCAGTTCTGTCACGAGGCCCACAAAATTGCCCAGGTCCAGGTATGGGGAAGGGACCTCTTCGCCGAAGACGCTCTCGAAGGTCTGGGCATAGGTGCGAGCCCGTGCGATCGCCTCCGGGTCTACTGCGGTGAGCGCATAGGCAAACTCGTTGAGTGCCTCGATCAACGCCGGGAATTTGGTCAGGTCGACGGCGGTCAGCGTGACTGACTGGCTTTCCAGCTCCGCCAGCTCGTCCGGGTCGACGGTGTCTTCGGTGCCGTACACGTCCAGCACGTAGTCGCTGCGGGCCTCGTCGTCCTGGATACGGACATCTTCTGCAATATAACTGGCCACGATGGTTTTGGCCAGCTCGCGGCCCGACTGACGGGGCTTGTTCTCCAGGCTGCCCAACAGCTCCGCATAGGCCCAGCCGATTGCAGGTTCGGTCTCCTGGGAGGCGACTGCGTAGCGGGCATAGGGGGCGACCCCAGCCAGGGCCTCCACCTGGCTCATCAGGCAGGCGTCGAAGCCGACCAGTTCGAAGTGCGCCACCTCAGTTTCTGCAAGAATTTCCGCCAGCGCCAGGTCGATCTCGTTGATGGTCAGGCTGCTGCCGTCGGCTGGGGCGTCGTCGTTCCAGCCGCCGACCCAGCCGGCGCCATGGTCGGAAAGAATCAACGCATACTTGCGGGCCGGGTAGGTCGTCATCGCCCAGACGGCAAAATCGACCAAGGTTTCGGGGGCCCCACTGTCGATCTCGCCCAGATCCTCGATCTCCTCCGAGGCCAGCGCGGAGAGGTCGTCGTCCTGGGTGACCAGAAAACGCTTGGCCGTCGTCCAATCCCCGTCGCCGTCGAAGCCGCCTTCATAGCGGTCCATCTGCGACACGATCGTGACAGCATCGCTCGACCCGACCCACTCTGCCTCGTTGAGATCGATGAAAATATCCTGTTCGAGCACTTCGTCGTCGGCGTTTTGGTAGAGCATCACCAGCCATTCCCGTTCTTCCTCTTGGCGAGGGGGGGCAGCGGCGGCCGGCACCACCGCTGACACGGCCAGGACGGCGGCGGCGAGCGCGGCCAGAACCTTGTTGAGACTGCACATTCGGACTCTCCTCACTGACCTTCGGTGTACCGCCAAAGAGCTGGCCGGCAACAGACCGCAGTCTGTGCCTCGTATGATACTGCAAGACGAAACAACTGAAAAGCAGGAAGCCCCACCCCGGTCTTGAACAAGATAGAAGATTTTAGGGGTCTGCTGGTATACTGACAGAGACGGAAGGATGTACGCACAAGCGGAGAGAGCGCCTACGCCGTCCAAACAGGGATTGCCGATGACCGACGAACGCACGACCACCCACCGCACTGCTGCCAGCCAGCGCCCGAGCAGCGGGACTTCACAGCCGGGCGAAGGACAAGTCGATCCAGCCCTGCGCCCGCGTTCTTTGCGCGAGATGATCGGGCAGGAGCGGCTGCGCGACAAGATCCAGATTCTGGTGGAAGCTGCCCGCCAGCGCGGGGATGCGCTCGACCATGTTCTGCTGTACGGCCCGCCAGGGTTGGGCAAGACGACCCTCTCCCACATTCTTGCCTACGAGATGGGCGCC
>JAPLGY010000172.1 GCA_026389955.1 Caldilinea sp.
CTCTGCCGTGGGCTGCCCTGTCGGCTCTGCTGTCGGCTCTGCTGTCGGCTCTGCCGTGGGCTGCGCCGTAGGCTCTGCCGTGGGCTCTGGCGTGGGCGGCTCAACCACAGGTGTTGTGGGCTCAGGCGTCGCAGAAGGCGGGATGCTGTCTGTCGGAATGGCTGTCGCTGTTGCAGGAGGGGGTTCTTCTGGCCCAGCCGTCGCCGTCGGCAGGCTGGTCGGGGGTATATCGGTCGGTTCGATCGGCGCAGGGGTCGCAGTGGGCACCCACACCTGGGTCGGGATGGCCGTTGCCAGAGCCGGGGGCGGCGCAGAGGGCACCTGCCCCAAAATTCCCACCGGTACCAAAATTTTCATACCCGCCTGCAGCCCACCGTTCGTCAGACAGTTGACAGATCGAAGTTCTTCGCTCGTGCCCCGGCTGCGCACAGCAATTTCGCTCAAGGTCTCGCCGCTGCGGACAATATATTCGACCCAGCCAGCAGGCCGGAGACGCTGGCAGCCCGACGAACGGACCGGCGTCGGCGAAGGCAGCGGCGTCGGCAGCTGTGGCGCCCGAACCAGACGGAGCACCATCCCTTGAACCACCTCAGGCGCGCCGGGCACAACCTGATAGCGCAACATCACATCCGATCCCGGCAGCAGTTCCCCCTCGACCGTCAGCGGCAACCATTCCTCGCTCTGCCCATCCTCAGCCTGGTACCACGGAATCACCTTCAAGTCACCGATCAAAAGATGTTCGCCGTCAAACCCACGAAATTGCTGGTACGAGACAGCAGTCACCTTCGCTGAACTCTGCGCAACCTGCAGCTCTTCTGCCAGACGAGCGACATCCTTTGCCTGAGAGGCATCTGCCTGCCAGCGCACCGCAGCCCGCTCCTCGGCAGGAGCCGTCGCCACCCGCTGTTCCAAGATCCACATCTTCATCGGATAGACCAGGTCGTCCGGCAGCGACTCCTGGGCAGTCGCCACAACCACAAAGGTCAACAGATAGAGCATGGCCAACAACAACGTCAACGGAGCCAGACGCAAGACCGGTCTCCACGCCGGCTGCGCCCCAAAGGCGCGCAGCCACTGCCAGTACCCCTGCCCCCCAGCCGCTGACGGACGCCCCCTCCCCCCTTCGACACGCAATTCCAGGGCACGCTGTGCAAACGTCAACCGCGCCGCCAGACGGTTGGCAGGCAGACTCCGCGGGGGCGTTGCCGCCGCCATTTGCTCGGCGAGCTCAACCACCGCAAGCATCCCCCGCAGCTCCACGCGCAAAGCAGCCGGGTAACGCGCCGCTATCTGGTCGATCGGCTCACCCGCCAGCAATCGCTCTACCGCTTCGGCAAAAATTTCGTCCCGTTGCATAGTCCCCATCTACTCTGAATTCGCAAAATTACATGCCCTCAAACCCCAAAAGGCGATTTATTTTGCAAACAGACGTTCTCTCGAAGGCCGACCCTGCCACCACCCAAACACTACCCGTACATCAGCGTCCGCAAAGTCGCAACCGCCCGATATTGAAGCGCCTTGATCGCTCCTTCGCTGCGGTTCATCATCGCAGCAACTTCGCTGATGCTGTACCCTTCCAAAAAACGCAAGCTGACCACCTCCGCCTGTTCTTCGGTCAGCCGCCGAATCGCAGCCCGCAACCGCTCCGCATCCAGCGACTGCTCGACCTGGGATTCCAGCGACTTCCGCTCTGCGGTCAGGGGGGTTGTGTCGTCTAGCTCCACCGCGTGCTGCCTCCCTTTTCGTCGATAGTGGTCGATCACCAGGTTGTGCGCAATTCTGTACAGCCACCCTGAGAACGAACTTCGCCAGGCTTTTTGATCGCGGATCGATTCCAGCATTTTGAGAAAGACTTGCGAAGTGAGATCCTCGGCCAGGGCCTCGTCTCCTGTTCGCCGATAGATGTAGGTGAAAATTTTGACTTCGTACCGGTCGTACAGTTCACTGAGCGCAGCATCCTCATACTCCATGGCAGCGGCCAGCAACACCTCTTCGCTGGCTTCAGCAACAGGCGCCGGTGCGTTGATGTAGGTTGGCTGCGAACGCCCTTTGAACATGATGACGGCAATCGTTCCAAAAAATAACGGTCAATTTCGCGGCAGCCCCTCCTGGGTCCGCCGATAGACATCCAAGATACGCTGCACCGCTGTCACATTGGTGAAAATGGCCAACACCCAGAGGAGCGGCAGCAGCCAACCGGTCAGCAACCCCGCAATCAGCACAACAATTCGCTCCGTGCGCTGAAAAAATCCCTCTTTGCATTCGACCCCGGCTGCCTCAGCACGGGCCCGTGTGTAGCTCACCATCAACGACCCGGCCAGCGTGCAGGCCAACAACACAACCGGCAGGGTGCTGGCTGGCTGGCTCGCATAATAGATCACCAACCCGATCAGGGTCACTGCCTCCGAATAGCGGTCGAGCGTGCTGTCCAAAAAAGCCCCAAAAACAGTGACCTGCCCACTGTGCCGAGCCAGCGCGCCGTCGAGCGTGTCAAACAAGGCCGCCAGGATCAAGAGAAGCCCCCCTGCCGGCAAATACCCCAACGCCAACGTGCCGGATACCCCCAGAGTCAGCACAAACCCAATCACGGTCAGCGCGTTCGGACTGATGCCGGTGGCCTCCAAACCCTGCGCAATCCGATCCAGAGGGGCGGCAATCCAGCTACGTCCGTATTTTGAGAGCATATTTCCTGCTTATGGACCAATCGGCGACGAATAGAATCGGAGAGTGATGTTACCCTGCCGTCAACGCTGCGTCAAACAGAAGATGCATGCAGAGGGGAGCTGCCTTTTCTTCCAGCAGCTCCCCTCCCCCCACCTAGCGGTCGATGACGGGCAGCCATACTCCCTGGCTGGCGCAGACCAGGCGAATGGTCTGGTTGCTGAAGACAAAATCGGACGGGTTGAGCGGGTCCGTCCCCCGCAAAAACAGCGATGTCTGCTCGATATCTTGGGTGCGCAACGTCGGGCTGATCGTCAGCGTGAGGGCGGTGGGCACTGTGTCGAACGCAGAGGTCGCCGCTGTCACCCAGGGCGTCTGTGAAGGCCAGTCAAAGCTGTCCGCCCCCGCAGGCGTCCCCGCAGACGTCTCTGCAGGCGACGCGGTGACCAGCTCGGTGGGCAACACCAACGCCTTCCCCTCGCGATCCCGGAGAAGCACGCCCTCCTCCGTCAGCTCGCCGACCAGCAGCCGATCGCTCAGCTGCGCCGCCTGGGCCGCCAGCTGAGGGGGCAGAACCATCGCCGTAAAGGAGGTGCCCGGCGTGCCCGCTACCGTCATGGTCAGCTGCTGCTCTGCCAGCGGTTCTGTGCACGGGTAGTAAAAGGCAGTGGCTTCATCCGGGATCGCCCCAAACGGGGGCATGGCGACCGTGACGGTCATCGGAATGCTGAACGGCACGTTGACCACATTCGGCGTACTGGAGTAAAGAATGATTTTGGTGTTCGCATACACGCTGCCCGCCGCCAGCGTGGAACCGTCGATCCGGTAGGTCATTTCGAGCGGCGATCCGGACTTGCCCGGGATGACCCCGGTCGAGGGGGAGACGGTCAGCCAGCTGTAGCCAGGGACCGCCTGATAGGCGATCAGGTCCTCGGTGGTTGTGTTTTGCAGACGGATGCTGCCCTCGCGCACGAAGCCCATGTAGACGGTCTCGTCGATCCGGCCAGGGGTCGCCCCCAACACA
>JAPLGY010000150.1:0-774 GCA_026389955.1 Caldilinea sp.
CACAGCCCGAACAAAAACAGACCGACCGCCATGCCGCCCGGAAAGAATCCCCAAAAAAGCGCACTCACGACAACCGCCAGCAGCGTCAAAGGCACAAAGGCAACCACAGCCAGCAGCGCAACACCCGCCATCCCCCAGGGCCTCCTGCCCATCTGCGCCACCACCCGCTCACTCCAGGCCGGCGCCAGACGCAACAGCAGCCAGCCAAAAATCACAAAACCGGCCAGCATCCGCACCAGCTGCAGCCCCCACCCTACCCACTGCTCGCCCAGCGTAGGAGGCGGCTCGACAGGCGCAACCTCCTCCGGCGGCAACAGCGTCACGGTCGGAGCAACCTCGGCCGGGATCTCCGTAGCACGGTCCGTCCGGTAGTTGAATGCCCCGGCAATCTGGGCAGCCTCGCTGACAGACAACTCATTGGCGTAGACCGTGGCGTCGCCGCCGACCGTCGCAGCCAAGGTCAACTGTCCCATCCCAACCTGAAGGTTGCCCCCAATCCTCCCAGCAACTTCCCGCGTGCCGCCGACCAAACTCACATCCCCGCCAATCTGCGCGCTCTCCAAAAGACGCACACCCTGTTCGATCGAACGCCCGTCTACCGGGATCGACCAACTCGGCGCCCCCGGAAACCAGACGCCTCCTCCTGCAACGAGGACATCCCCCACAACCTGGCCAGCCACCGTGATGCCTCCCCCCGCCGCACGCAGATCGTCGCCAACCTGGCCGTTGACCACAATCCCACCGCCAGCCACGATAACATCCTGCGTCACTTCC
>JAPLGY010000150.1:886-4177 GCA_026389955.1 Caldilinea sp.
CCGTGCCATCGATGTAGATTTCACTGGCCGTGACATAAAGATCCCCGGCAATCACCTGCCCCACAGCCAGCCGATAGATCTCCTCCTCCACATATTCGCCCGCATAGACAGCCCCAGCCAACGCCAGGCTCATGAGAGCTGTCAACAGACCGACCCATATCCGGCTTCTCCGAACACTTCTCCGTTGTGTACGCATACTTTTGTTCTGCTTTCTCAGACAGATTTGCCTGTTCTTCAACACCGCGCACGAAGCCTGAAACGTCTGTTTTGCATCGTGCCCTGTTCCTCCATTCTAGCAAATTTTGCAGCCGGTGTCGATAGCCTCGCCAAAGACCAATTTGCACAAATCAGTTTCATGGCCCTACAGTATCTGAAACAATGGCTTTTTATCCACAGCAGATCCATCAAGGAGTTCTCTCACACAATGCCATCCACTGTCAACAAGCAGGAAGCCAACGACCTTCTGGCGCAGCAGCAGCAGGCCCTCCCCACGCCTGAAAAAGAAGGGGGCTCGCCACAAACGTCGACAGACACCTTGACCTTGTCGGTCGATCCAGGCGAAGTGGCGCAGCTGTTGGCACGCTGGCCTTCTGCCCGCCGCGCGCAGGTTGTCCTGGAAGTCGACGATCCCTTCCTGACAGGAGAAAACCAGCTGCTGGCCGCCAACGGCCGCCGTGCGGAGATCTGCTATGTCCTGCACTGCGGCGACCCGGCCGAGGGTGTTTTGCTGCACAGCAAAACCTTTTACCCAGAAGGGGTCTACCGCCTGCCGACCGGGGGAATCCACACCGGAGAGCCGGTGGTCGAGACCTTACACCGGGAGATTTATGAAGAAACTGGGCTGATCGTCGGGCAAGGTGCTGGCCAGGTGCGGCTGGAACGTTTTCTTGGCGTGCTGGCGTATGCACTGCACCATCGCACGCTGGGGAGTGTCCCTTTTGCAACCTATCACTTTCTGGTCTGCATGTCCCCAGAGAGTGTGTTGGTTCCCCAGGACCCGGCGGAGTCGATCCGGGGCTGGCAGTGGCGGCCGTCACACCAGCTGGCAGACGCAGCGGCCACGCTCGACCAGGTCGGCCTGCAGTGGGCAGCGTGGGGGGACTGGGGCCGGTTTCGGGCGCTCAGCCATCGTTTTGTCCAGGCCATGCTACTCGGTATCCAAGGCGACGCGGGTGAAAAAGAGTTCAGCCAGATCGACGATATCCTGGGGGCTGGCCAGCCAGCGCCAGTCCATCACCGTCTGTAGTTCGGTGTCGATGACCCCAGGGGCGGTGCGGACCCAGCTCATGACATAGCCTGTGATGGAGCTCGGCTTTTTGCCAAGCAGCAGCAGCATCAGGTCGGCTTCCTGGCTGTGGTAGCAGTTGAGCAGCCAGACCCGTTTGACTTCAGGGTGGCGGGGCAGGTCAAGCAGCGCTTGAAAACAGCGACGATCCATGCCCGGCTGGACGTCGATCATGACATTGACAGCCACCATGTTGTTGGTGCTGACCTCCATCTCCAGTTCGAGCAGGGTGTCGATGTCGGCACGTCCGCCCAGACTCAGCAGGGTGCTGGTCTCACGCACGCCGTCAACACTGCGCACGACGTCGAGCATGAATTTGTTGAACGCCGCCACGTCGTGGATCAGGCAGGTAAAACGCAGGTCGGCCCGCTGACGCAGCCAGTTGGTCCACAGCGGTTTGACTACGTTGCCCCGGTAGTGACGCAGATTGTGCAACATCTGCTCGCGTGCGATCTCATCTTTGCCGCACATGATATCGGTATCCACAATGGCCAGGATTGGCTGCATAGAATAGCTCGCCCTTTCTGAGAAAGACTGCGCACTGTTTTTGTTACTTTGGACAGTGTAAGACGATTCCGACCAATGCCCAAATCGTCCGAGCGCGTTCGTTGCAGGGAGAGCCCCTCCGCTTGATCGCAAAGATCCCCTCTGGCCGGAACACAATTGACACATCGCAGGTGCTCTACTATACTGGACATCAACAGGGTCTTTGGTCTGTACGAACCAGTTTTTTTGAAAAACAGAGAGCACACAAGAAGCGTCGCAGCCAATACTAGCCCTGTAGCAGCTGGTTGCAGTCAAGTGGGACAACTGCATGCATGACGTGCGCTTGAACGAGAAGTCGACATCCGCATCCACTGGTATGCAAAAATCGTTTCTCACAGCGCCCTGGCACAGCCCGTTGAACGGGCCCCAAGCCCGCAAGCTGCGCGAGGCAGCGTTGGCTTATCTCTTTTTGCTGCCAGCCTTCCTGATCGTTGGGCTCTTCGGCATTTTTCCCCTGTTTTTTGCCGCTTTCATGAGCACCCACCGCGGGCTCAACCGCATCCCCGGCACCTTTGACGGGCTGGGCAATTATCTGCAAGCGGTCGGAGATTTTTCCTATCTGCTCGGCTTCTGGGGGAGTTTTCTTCTGTTGGCGGTCGCCGGCCGTCTGCTCTGGCACGGTGCCCGCAGCGCCCGCGAGCAGAACAGCCGCTACTGGCCCTGGGCCTTGCCCGGCGTTGCCGTCGGACTGTTTGCAGCCACCCTGATCGGCTGGGTGTTCCGCCTGTTGCCGCTGCTGTTGGAAATTCCCAGTCAGATGCGCGGGGTGCGCAACACCCCAGAGACCTTCCGCCAGCTGCTCGGCGAAGCGCTCGGCCACCCACAAGCCAGCCTGCTCTTGTGGCTGGCAGCAGCGCTGCTGGCGCTCCTCGCAGCAGCCCTGTGGTGGATCGAGCGAACTCGCGACCGCCGCCGTCCCACCCGCAGCTTTCTGACCCCCTTTGTGGCCGCCACGCTCCTCACCGCCCTCGCTGCGTCGATCGGCTGGCTGGTCTGGACAGAGCTGCAAAGGGCGATCGACGAGACACTGGCACAAGGAGAACAATTTGGCATCCAGGCGCAGCTGATCCTGATCAGCGTGGGTTTTCTGTTGCTGGGCGCTTCCTGGTGGCTGTGGAAAAGCGCCAGCCACCGGAGATCGATGCCCACTGTGCTGGCACGGCTTGGGGGAGCCACCCTGCTCATGCTGGGGGCCTGGCTTCTGATCGCCGAAGTCCCCCGTGTCCTGGCCCAGGGCGATCTTCAATGGTGGCGGGCGCTGCAGGCAACCTTTTACTATTCGCTCGGCACGATCCCTCCCCAGCTGCTCGTCGCACTTGTGCTGGCAGTGCTGCTCTTTCAGGAGATCCGGGGACGCAGCCTCTTCCGGGTCGTCTATTTTTTGCCCTACATCGCTCCTTTTGTGGGGACTGCCGCCGTTTTTAAGATTCTCTTCTCCAATCGGCCGACCGCCCCAGCCA
>JAPLGY010000497.1 GCA_026389955.1 Caldilinea sp.
GCCGATCCCAGCCAGATGGGTGACGCTGGCCTCCAGGTCGACCGGCGTGCGAGAGGCTTTTTGTTGTTGGCGAGCCAGGCGGGCACGTGCCTTGTGGGTCGGTTCAGGGGGAGAGATGGCTGGGGGCACCCCGGCACCTCCAGCTTTTTCTGCCGTCCCTGTCTCGGGATCTGGCGTGTAGAGGAGGGGCGAACCTGCTGCTCTGTCGAACGGTTCCCCTTCAGGAATGAGCAAAGGGGGGAGGGACGTTCTGTCCTCTCTGCTTTCTTCTTTGCTTTCTTCTCTGCTTTCTTCTCTGCTTTGGTCTCTGCTTTGGCCTCTGTTCTGGTCTTTGTTCTGGTCTCTGTTCTGGTCGACAGGCTGCGTCTCGTCACGGCTCTCAAGGAAAGCTGGCTGAGCGGCCTGCCGGATCGAGACGGCAATGGCTTGGCGACGGTGAGGGTCGGCGGCGCCGTAGGTGCGCATCAACGCGACAAGCTGGTCGATCTGGCGGGGGGAGATGCCTTCTTTGCGCGCTTCCACTTCCCAGCGATCGGCCATTGCCTGCAGCCCGCCGATGACCCCGCGGTTGCGCCATCCCTGTTTTTCTTCGAGGTCGAGAATCCGCTCGATTCGGTTCAGCACTGCTGCATTCACCGCTGCACCCACGGCTCAGTACACCCCTTCATAGACAAGGACGCCAAGCACCTGGGTACCCAGGTAGGTGCCCAGGCTGGGTCGGTAGTCGATCCGGTGGATCGGTGTTTTGGGCAGTGTATCATGCAGGCGTTCGATGAGGCTTGTGCGTTGGGGGGCGTAGCCTTCTTCGAAGATGCCCAGGTCATGCACCGAAGCAAATTCGTTGACAAACTCGGCCAATTTTTCAACCACTTCGTCGCGCGTTTGGACCTTCTCCTGTGTCATCAGCTTGCCATCCTCCATCATCAGCATTGCCTTGATGCCCAACATCGTGCCGAGCAGGCTTTGGGAAGGGCTCAGCGTCGTGCTGCGTTCCAGGTAGTTCAAGCTTTCACTGAAGGCTGCAAAATAGAGATGTGGGACGGCGCCGTTGACAATGCGGGCAATGTCGTTGACGCTGGCGCCCGCTTCAGCGGCTGCGGCGGCTTGTTGGACCAGCAGGCCCAGCCCATAGGTGGTGCTCTGGCTGTCGAGGACGCGAATGGTAAAGCGGCCGCGCAGCATCTCGGCCGCTTTGCGAGCCGTGGCCCACATCGGGCTCAGCTCGCGGCTCATGTGGATGCAGACGATCTGTTCCCCTTCGCCGTTGGCATGGAAGAGGTCGAGAAAGGTGTTGACATTGGGGGCCTGGATTTCGGGAAGGCGGGAGACGCCCAGCTGTTGCGTCTCGCGCACTTTCGCGAAGAGCTCTTCGGTCGAGAAGTCTGGGTCTTCTTCGAAGAAAGAGCCTCCCACTTTGATCCGGTGTGGCACGACCGTGACCGAGTACTTTTGGAGCACGTCTGGCGGCAGAAAAGCGTTGCTGTCTGTGACAATCCGAACTTTATTCATCATCGGTTTGGCGGCGGAAACCACCCCAGCGGGTGGAGGAAGCCGCTTTCCTCCTTTTTTGGTACAATTGTTCGCAGAGTGGTCTTGACTACACAACGGGTCAGCGAATCAACTGTGTAGTGTCCGCCTATTCAGGATACCCTTGGCGCACGGTTTCGGCAAAATTCTGGGCAACTGTGTTGTCATCCGCTGGCTGGTGAAACGTTTCTCTCCTGGTTTGACCCAAGCTGCCGGAGGCGTTAGCCCCTGCGGAGTCTCACCGACCACTCTGTTTTGACGGCTTTCTGATCCGTGCTATGATACCAAGTCGATTTTAGCAAAAAATGCCTGTGCTTTCCCAATCGACGGTGAGCTCGGGTTTGGCAAAAGGAGAAACGAAATCATGTCCAAGTGTCAGCAATGTGGAAAAGGCCCGCAGTTTGGGAACAACCGCCCCTGGTCCAAGAAGGCGACACGACGTATCTGGAGCGTCAACATCCAGAAAGCGACTGTGATGGAAGGGGGGCGGGCAGTCTCCAAGCGTCTGTGCACGGCTTGTCTCAAAAGCCAGACCAAGGCGTGATCGCAGGCTGCGGTCTGGCCAGCGCGGCAGCTGGTTGGAAGAGGTCGATTTTGGGGGAGGAGACAGCTCGCCGGTTTTGTACAACCGGCGAGTGTTTTCGTCAAGCAGTTTCATAGTTTCACTGAGCGGTTTCACTGAGCGGTTTCAGAGCCCAGCGTCTGAAAATGCTTTTCCCTTGTGGGATGCCTCGCCCTCCAGTGAGAGGGGGAGACGGGCGGTTGCGCGGCGCAGCTGGCCGCAGCCGGCGTTGATTTCGATGCCGCGGCGCAGCCGAATCGTGGTGGGGATGCCAGCTTTTTGCAGAATCTGGGCAAAGTGAGCGGCGGCGGCGTCGCTGGAGGGCTGGAACGGGCTGTCGGCGACCGGGTTGAGCGGGATCAGATTGACGTGGCAGAGGAGATCGTGCAGTTTGGCAGCCATCTCCTGGGCCAGCTCGGGCGCGTCGTTGATTCCCGCCATGAGCGCGTATTCGAAGGTGACACGACGGCGGGTTTTTGCCACATAACGGCGCACCGCCTCCAACAGGGTGGTGACTGGGTAGCCTTTGTTGACGGGCACCAGCTGGGTGCGCAGCAGGTCGTTGGGGGCATGCAGGCTGACGGCTAAACCGATCTGAAGTTTTTCGTCGGCCATGCGCTCGATCTGGGGGACCAGCCCGACGGTGCTCAATGTGATGTGACGGGCGCCGAGGCCGAAGGCATCTGGGGCTGTCAACCGGTGCAGTGCTGCCCAGACATTGGTATAGTTGTGCAGCGGTTCTCCCATGCCCATCAACACAAGATTGGTGACCTGGGTGGGGCGTTCGGCGCTGCAGGGGAGGGGCAGCGCCGGGTTGGCCAGGAGGCGGGCGAAATAGAGCACCTGGGCGACGATTTCGCCGCTGGTCAAATTGCGTGCCAGCCCGCCTTGGGCTGTGGCGCAGAAGGTACACCCCATGGCGCAGCCCGCCTGGCTGGAGATGCAGAGCGTACGGCGCTGGTCGTAGAGCATGAGCACCGCCTCGATCGTCTGTCCGTCAGCCAGCTGAAACAGCACTTTGACTGTGTCGCGGTCGGAGGAGACGATTTGGGCGACGGGAGCCAGCGGGGTGAGGGTTGCGGCGGCGGCGAGCTGCTCGCGCAGTGTCTTGGGCAGATCGCTCATCTCGGCAAAGTCTTCTGCATACCGTTGGTAGATCCATTCCCAAATCTGGCGGGCACGAAACGGTGGAACCTGGAATTGGGCCAACCACTGGCTCAGCTGCGCAAAGTCAAAATCCAACAAAGCGACCCGTTCGGCGTGGGTGCGCTGTTCTGGGAGGGGTTGTACAGCTTTTGGGGTTGTCAAGGTCGTTCCTGGCCGTTTCTGTCAAAATACCGAATGCTTCTGGCAGTATACACCTGAAGCGCCGTTGCTGCATCTTTGCGCAGGTTCAGGGGAGGATTTCTGCGAGGGGGGTCTGGCGATCTTGTGTCTGCTGGGTTTGCCAAAACTGAAGCAAGGTCACTGGCGTTCCGTTGGGCTCTCTGCTACAATGGGGGGGAAGAGAGAGGAGACTTTGATGGGTGCAAACTGGAGTCGAAACGCATTTGTCTATCTGTTGATTGTGGTGGCTGCGGCGACACTTTTTATCAACATCTATCGGCCAGGGGATGCGCCGCTGCAGATCAGCCTGACCGAGCTGGCGCGGCGGGTCCAAGCGGGCGAGGTCAAGACGTTGATCGTGAGCGGCGACGAGCTGCGTGTGCAGTTTGTCGACGAGGAGGCGCCGGTGCTTTCGCGGCGTGAGGAGGGGGTGCCGGTCACCCAGACGCTCAGGGGGCTGGGGGTTCTGCCTGAACAACTGGCAAAGGTGACCCTCAAATACGAGGCTCCGGGCAACAGCGGCAGCTGGCTGGCGTTGGTCGTCAATTTGTTGCCGCTCTTGTTTATTGGCGCGCTCTTTTTTATTTTATTCCGCCAGACCCAAGGGGGGGGCAACCAGGCGTTGTCGTTTGGCAAGAGCAAGGCGCGCGTCTTCACCGGGGACAAACCGACCGTCAAATTTGAAGATGTGGCCGGTTCCGACGAAGCCAAAGAGGAGCTCAAAGAAGTTGTCGAGTTTCTCAAAGAACCTCAGAAATTTGTGGCGTTGGGGGCCCGTATTCCCAAGGGGGTCCTGTTGGTCGGCCCTCCTGGGACAGGCAAGACGTTGATGGCGAAGGCTGTCTCTGGAGAAGCGGGGGTGCCTTTCTTCAGCATCTCGGGGTCGGAGTTTGTAGAGATGTTTGTGGGGGTTGGTGCGAGCCGGGTGCGCGATCTGTTTGAGCAGGCCAAGCGCAACAGCCCCTGCATCATCTTTGTCGACGAAATTGATGCTGTGGGGCGTTATCGAGGCACTGGGCTGGGGGGGTCACACGACGAGCGGGAGCAGACCCTCAACCAGATTTTGGTGGAGATGGACGGTTTTGGAACGGACACCAACGTGATCCTGATAGCGGCCACCAATCGACCCGACATTTTGGACCCGGCCCTGCTGCGTCCGGGGCGGTTTGACCGGCGGGTCACCATGGATCGCCCCGACATTGTCGGTCGGCGGGCGATTTTGGAGGTGCATGTTCGGGGCAAGCCGGTGGAACCGGGGATCGATCTGGAGCGGATTGCCCGTCAGACGCCTGGGTTTGTCGGGGCGGATCTGGAAAATGTGGTCAACGAGGCAGCGATTCTCTCGGCACGGCGCAACAAGCGGGCGATTGGGATGCAGGAGTTGCAGGAGGCTGTCGAGCGGGTGGGGATGGGGGGGCCGGGGTTGGGGGGGCCGGAACGGCGCAGCCGGCTGATGTCTTCCCAGGAGAAAAAGGTGGTGGCCTACCACGAGGCGGGCCACGCGCTGGTCTCCCATCTTTGCAAAAATTCCGACCCGGTGCAGAAGATCACGATCGTGCCGCGCGGCGGGGCCGGCGGCTATGTCTGGCGTGTGGCGGAGAAAGATCGCCTGTTGGCCAAACGTGCCTACTTCCTGGACCACATTGCGGTGGCGCTCGGTGGGCGTGTCGCCGAGGAGCTGGTCTTCGGCGATGTCTCGAACGGCGCTTCGATGGACATCCAACAGCTCACACGGGTGGCGCGGGCGATGGTCACCCGGTATGGGATGAGCGAAAAAATGGGGCCGCTGCAGTTTGGCCAGCAGGACGAACTCATCTTTTTGGGGAGAGACCTGGCCGAGCAGCGCGACTACAGCGAGGAAGTCGCCGAAGAGATCGATGCCGAGGTCCATCTGCTGGTCGACACTGCGTACCATCGGGTGCGTGCGCTTTTGGCCGACCATCTGGAGCTGTTGCACAAACTGGCGAACACGTTGTTGGAACGGGAGACCCTCAACGCCGACGAGTTTGCTGCGCTCTTGGCCTAGGGCAACAGGGCGCTTGGGGGATGTGTTGTCGAAGCGCTGTGGCGTCAGCCGCGCGTCACCAAAATGACGCCGGCGACGATGACAAAGACACCGGCCCAGCGCAAAGTGGTGACCTGTTCGCCGAGAATGGCAGCGCTGACCAGTGTGATCAGGACGTAGCCCAGGCTGAGTGCCGGGTAGGCGTAGCTCAGTTCGACCCGGCTCAGCAGGACCAGCCAGAAGACCGTGCTGAACCCGTAGGCTGCGACACCGGCCAGCACAAAAGGGTTCAGAAGCGCTCTGCCCAGACTGTCGACCAGCAGACTCAGATCGCCGCTGATGACGCCGACGCTGCTCATGCCGCGTTTCATCATCAGCTGGCCAAAAACATTGAGAGAGACGGTCACCAACAGCAGGATCAACTGTTTCATCGAGCGGGCTCCAGAATTTGAAAGGCCTGTGTACCTGGCCCGGATGGACAGATACGTTTTCAGATTGTACCTGCATGACAAGGAATTGGGGAAAGTGGACACTCTCAAGACAGACGATAGGAGCGGGCAGAACGTGGGGGTTGCGGGGAAGAGCGGAGGGTTGCCGGTCAAAGTAGGTTTGGGGTTTGGGGCGGTTGGCCTGTTGCTCACAGTTGTTGGGATTGCGCGTGGTCAGGTGCCGCTGGCACCCCTCAATCTGGCCATTGCCCTGTTGATCGGTGGGGGTGTCTGGTTTGTGGTTGCCTGGGCCGTGACAGCTGCTGCGGTAGATGTGGAGAAGGATGGCTGATTCGTTGCACGCACTGGCGCGTTTGCGCGCTGTTTTTTTGGATATGGACGGCGTCATCTACGTCGGCAGCCGCCCCCTTCCGGGGGCCCAAGCGCTGTTTGACTACCTCGACGCGACGGGTCGGCAGTGGATGCTGGTGACCAACAATGCGGCGTTCACCTCACAACAATTCAGCGACAAAGTGGCGGCGATGGGGCTGCGGGTCCCGCCCGAGCGGATTTTGGGAAGCGCTGAAGCGACTGCCAGCTGGCTGCGGTATCAGGTGGTCAGAGGTTGGCCAGAGGGCAAGGTGATCATCATGGGGCAGGGTGGGCTGCGCAGCGCGCTGGCCCAGGCTGGTTTTGAGCTGACCGATGATCCTTTTGCGGCGACCTATGCGGTTTCGGGGGCCAACTTTGAATTGACCTACCGAGACCTGGCCGATGTGACCCTGGCCATTCGCAACGGCGCCCATTTCATCGGCACGAACAGCGACCGAACTTATCCCACCGAGCGGGGGCAGGTCCCTGGCGCTGGCAGCATCCTTGCCTTGTTGGCTGCGGCGACCGACAAAGAGCCGGTGGTCATCGGCAAACCCAACGCGCCCATGTTTGAAGAAGCCCTGCGTCGTCTGGCGGTGGCGCCGGGCGACGCGTTGATGGTCGGCGACCGCTACGAGACGGATATTGTGGGGGCCCTGGCGCTGGGCATGACCACAGTCGGGGTCTTGACCGGGGTGGATACCCGAGCCGTGTTTGAAGCGCAAAGTGTCCCGCCACAGTGGGTTTTGGGGGGATTGCCCGACCTGCTTGCCCTGCTGCATCAGGCAGACGCCGGCCAGGGGATGCATCCACGCACAGCATTTCCTGGAGGGGGCTGAACAGCGTGTCGGTCGGTGGGATCCTGAAGCATGTTGGGGTGGCTGGCGTGCTTTCAACCAAAGAGGAAGAGAAAGTTTTTATGGATGCAAAGGCAACAGGGGAGAACGTTTCAGAAGTGGATCGGCTGCGGCAGGCTGTCGCCGAGCGGCTCTACAACTCGGTGGGCAAGGCCATCCAGTCAGCAGGCAAGCATGATATTTACACGGCGCTGTCGTTGGCCGTCCGTGATCGGCTGACCGAGCGTTGGCGCAAAACGGCGGACGCCCACTATGGGGCGAACCCCAAATTCACCTATTACTTTTCGGCAGAATACATGTTGGGCAAGCAGCTGGAACAGAACATCCACTATACCGGTCTGCGCAAGCTGGCTGAGCAGGTTGCTGCGGAGTTTGGGGTGAACCTGCAGGAGTTTTTGGATTTAGAGCCGGAGCCGGGCTTGGGGAACGGGGGGCTGGGGCGTCTGGCGGCCTGTTTTATGGATTCGCTGGCAACTCTGGATTTGCCGGCAGTCGGCTATGGCATTCGCTATGAATTTGGGATTTTCCGTCAGACGTTTGTGGACGGCTGGCAGGTGGAGCAGCCGGACACCTGGCTGCTGCATGGCAACCCCTGGGAATTTGTGCATTCCGACGACATGATTGAGGTAGGCTTTGGGGGGTACACAGAGCGGATTCCAGACAGCGGGGGGCGTTTGCGGGTGCGCTGGGTGCCAGCGCAGAGGGTGCTGGGTGAACCTTGTACGACGCTGGTCCCTGGGTACGGGACCGACACGGTCAATATTCTGCGACTGTGGCGGGCACGTGCGGCAGAGGAGTTTGACTTCCAGATGTTTGACATCGGCAACTATGCCCAGGCTGTGCAACAAAAAGTTTATTCGGAGAACATCAGCAAGGTTCTCTATCCCAACGACGGCACGCCGCAGGGGCGAGAACTGCGTCTGCGGCAGCAGTACTTTTTTGTGGCCTGTTCGTTGCGCGACATGATTCGACGATTTCAGCTGCGCAACCAGGATTGGAACGACTTTCCGAGCAAAGTGGTTGTGCAACTCAACGACACGCATCCGGTGATCGCGATCCCTGAACTGATGCGTATCTTGTTGGACGAGGAGGGGGTGAGTTGGGACCAGGCGTGGTGGATCGCCCAGCACACCTTTGCTTATACGTGCCACACGCTGCTGCCAGAAGCGTTGGAGACCTGGCCGGTCAGTTTGTTCGAGTATTTGCTGCCGCGCCATCTGGAGATCATCTACGAGATCAACCATCGATTTTTGGGGCAGGTGCGTGCCCATTTTCCGGGGGACAACACCAGGGTCGCGCGCATGTCGTTGATCGACGAGCAGGGGGGGCGGCAGATCCGCATGGCCAACCTGGCCAGCGTGGGCAGCTTTGCCATCAACGGTGTGGCGGCGTTGCAGTCACAGCTTCTGCGCGAGTTCACCCTCTCCGACTTTGGGGCGATGTTTCCCGAAAAATTTCAAAACAAGACCAATGGGGTCAGCCCCCGTCGCTTTTTGCTGCTTTCCAACCCGGCGCTGTGCGATTTGATCAACACAGCGATCGGGGATGGCGGGATCAACTACACCGAAGAGCTGCAGCAGCTGGAAGCGTTTGTTGAGGATGCCGAATTCCGTCGGCGTTGGCGGGCAGCCAAGCAGCAGAACAAACAGCTGCTGGCGGGTTTTGTACGGCAGAGCACGGGTGTCTGGGTTGACCCCAACGCCATGATGGATGTGATGGTCAAGCGGCTGCACGAGTACAAACGGCAGCTGCTCAAACTGTTGCACATCGTGGTGCTCTATCAACGGCTGCTCGACGCACCCCAGCGGGAGATGGTGCCGCGCACCTTTGTGTTTGGTGCCAAGTCGGCCTCGGGGTATGCGACGGCCAAATTGATTATCAAACTGATCAACAGTGTTGCTGAGGTGGTCAACAACGACCCGGTGGTGCGGGACCGCATCAAAGTCGTCTTCCCCGCCAATTTCAACGTGACAATGGGCCAGATCATCTACCCGGCAGCAGAACTCTCCGAACAGATTTCATTGGCTGGCAAAGAGGCGTCGGGCACCGGCAACATGAAATTTGCCCTCAACGGTGCCCTGACGATCGGGACGTTGGACGGGGCCAATGTTGAAATTCGGGATCGGGTCGGTGCCGAAAACTTCTTTCTTTTCGGGCTCAACGCCCAAGAAGTGATGGATCTCAAAGCGCGCGGGTACCGTTCTTTTGACTGGTACGCCAACAACGCTGCGCTGAAACGAGCGGTCGACGCGATCGCTGCCGGAGCGTTTTCGCGAGGGGATGTCACTCTCTTTCGTCCGCTGCTGGATGCCTTGCTCCACCACGACGAGTACCTGGTCTTCGCCGACTTTCAAGCCTATCTCGAGGGGCAGGACCGGGTCGACCGGGCCTATCGGGACCTGGAGGGCTGGACACGCAAGTCGATCCTCAACACGGCGAGGACAGGCTTTTTTTCTGCGGACCGCACGATCCAGGAGTATGCCGAGGAGATTTGGAAGACCCGACCGGTGCGGGTGGGCTGAGCCCAGGAACTGCCGCAGCTCCGTCAGAGCTGTCGCCAGACCTCGGTGGCAGCTCTGTGGACGAGGGTATGGCGCCGGGCCAGGGTATCGATCTCGTTGCTGTACCCTCCGCCGATCACCGTTGCCACTGGAATGGCGCGACGTGCGCAGAGGGAGAGCACAGTGCGGTCTCGTTCCAGAAGACCTGGGTCGGTCAGCGCCAGCTTGCCCAGGGCGTCTGACCGATGTGGGTCCACCCCAGCGTCATAGAGCACGAGATCGGGGTGATGCTGATCCAGCAGATCAGGCAGCCAGCCGGCCAGGATCCGGAGATAGCCGTCATCGTCCAGATCGATGGGCAGGGGGACATCGTAGTCGCTCTGTTGTTTGTGAAATGGGAAATTGGCTTCGCAGTGCATGGAAAAGGTGACAAGGTCGGGATCTGCGCGCAAAATGCTGGCCGTGCCGTCTCCTTGGTGTACATCCAGGTCGACGATGAGCACGTTGCGCACCCTTCCAGAGCGCTGCAGCCAGCGGGCGGCGATGGCCAGGTCGTTGAAGATGCAGTAACCGGAGCCGAAGCTGTGAAAAGCGTGGTGGGTGCCGCCCGCCGTGCTGCAGGCCAGCCCGTGGGCCAAGGCCAGCTCGGCTGTCAGCAGGGTGCTGCCCAGCGCCGCCAGGGTGCGGTGGACCAACTGTTCGCTCCATGGAAACCCGATGCGACGCAGGGCCTGGTTGTCCAGCGTGCCGTCCAGATAGGCGGCGACGTAGCGGGGATCGTGGCAGAGAGTTGCTTGTTCTGGGGTTGCCGGCTGGGAGAGATGAAACTGGTCGAGGCTGGCGACCCCGTCGCGCACCAGCCATTCGTACACCTTGCCAAATTTGGCCATCGGAAAACGGTGGCTCTCTGGCAAAGCAACGACATGGTCAGGATGGTAGACGATCGGCAGCGTCATGGGGGCAGGGGGGAGTGCGGCCTGCCGGGCACAGCGTGGCAAGCTCGGCAGCGTGCCTCGTAGCGTTCGCTGCCACCGACGAGAATGACAGGGTCGTCGTAGCGTGCGGGCCGTCCGTCGATCAGCCGTTGGGTGCGGCTGGCCGGCGCGCCACAGACCACGCAGATGGCCTGCAATTTGTCGACGTATTCGGCGAGCGCCATGAGCGCAGCCACCGGTCCGAAAGGCTCCCCACGAAAATCTTGGTCCAGACCGGCGGCGATCACCCTCAGCCCGTTTCCAGCCAGTTTTTCGACGACCTGGAGAATCGCGTCGTCGAAAAACTGTACTTCGTCGATGGCGACCACCTCGGTGCTGGAGGCAAGGTGCACCAGAATGGCTTCTGCGCAGGGGACAACGACAGCATCTTCGCGGGCAACCCCGTTGTGGGAAGCCACCCGCACCAGGCCGTAGCGGTTGTCGAGGGTCGGTTTGAAAATTTGAACTTGTTGGCGTCCGATTTCAGCACGCCGGATGCGGCGCAGCAGTTCCTCTGTTTTGCCACTGAACATGGAACCGCAGATCAATTCCAGCCAGCCGCTGGTGGGTGGGTGATGCATGGGGTGGTGGAATGTTTGTTTTCAACCGCTGTTTGTCGGTCGGCTCTACACGGTGTACACCGTGTAGAGCCGACCGAATAAACCAACTCACGGCGGGCACTCTCGGATTGGCGGCGCTCCAGGCGTTTCATGAAGCGTTCGACCTGGCCGGCGGTATCGACGATGCGCTGTTCGCCCGTGTAGTAGGGGTGACAGGTGCTGCAGACATCGGTGCGGATCTCAGGGAGCGTGCTGCCGGTTGTCCAGGTTGCCCCACACGAGCAGACCGCTCGCGCATTGGGATAGTATTTGGGATGGATATCTGCTTTCATCTCAGTTCACCTTTTCAGGGTAAACACTCACCTGCTTGCGGCCTCTTCGTGCCCACTCAAAGGTCACATAGCCGTTGGCCTTGGCGTAGAGGGTGTCGTCGCTGCCGATCCCGACATTGAGACCAGGGTAGATGCGCGTGCCGCGCTGGCGTACGAGGATGCTGCCGGCTGGCACCAGCTCGCCTCCAAAACGCTTCACACCAAGACGCTGCGCGTTCGAATCTCGACCGTTGCGGCTGGAACCGCCGCCTTTTTTGTGTGCCATTTTTCAATCTCCTTTTGCTTGCGGCCAGCCTGTGCTCACGCGTGGATCGCTTCGATCTGCAACCGAGTCAAATACTGGCGATGGCCCCTGCGCACCCGAATTCGTTTCTTAGGACGGTACCTGAAGATCATAATCTTGTTGCCACGATACTGTCCAGTAATTTTTGCGGTGACGGTGGCCCCGGCCACCGTTGGGGTGCCGATCTGGACTGCTTCGTCGCCGGCAACCAACAATACGTCGTCGAGGGTAATGGACTCTCCGATTTCACCGTTCAGTTTTTCGACTTCGACGGTCTCCCCAGCAGCAACACGGTATTGTTTGCCACCGGTGCGAATGACTGCATACATCTTTTAGACTCCTTTCCTGGGCCGCGTCTGGCTCAACAGCCAGAACTTGAAGGCGGCGGTGCCCCCCGAAAGGCGAGGACACACCTGATTGCTCGACAACAGCATGTAGACAGCGTAGAAACAGGGTTCAAACAGTTTTTGAGTCTGCCTACGAAAAAATAGTATACAATGGACAAAGGAGGTGGGTCAAACCTGGCCAGAGCCAACCAGCAATTCCAACGGTTCACGTCCCTACAAAACCAAATGTCGATTGTATTTTTACCTACCGAAAAGTAGGTAGAAATGTTGTAGGGTGTGGGGGGATCGGCTTGGGTAGGTAGATGGGAGACAGGATGGAGCAAGAAGTTCGTGATTCGACGCAGCGCGTGTTGGACGTGGCCGAGACACTTTTTATGGATCGCGGGTACAATGCGATCACGCTGCGTGACATTGCCGAAGAACTGGGGATCAAGCAGGCCTCCTTGTACTACCACTTTCCGGAAGGCAAAGAACAGCTTTTTCTGGCGGTAGCCGAGCGGATGTTTGCTCGCCATCAGCAGGGGATCGCCGTTGCGCTGGCCAAAGAAGGGGCGGATCTGCGGGCACAGCTGCGGGGAATTGCTGGCTGGCTTGGTTCGCAACGTCCGTTGAAGTACATGAGCCTGCTGCACACTGATCTGGCGGCCTTGCGTGCAGAACACAGGCTGTCTTTGGCGCAGAAAGCGCATGCTGCGCTTTTTTATCCGGTGCGCGGCTGTTTTGTGGCGGCGCAGGAACGCGGGGAGATTCAAGCCATGCACCCGGATCTGCTGGCCGGCTGTTTTTTGTGGTTGATGGATGGTCTCAGCTACGGGGAGCTTCAGGAAGGCGCACCTCCTCGTCCGGCGATGGCTGAGGAGGTCATTTCACTGTTGTTGGACGGTCTGCTTCCCCGCTCGCCGGAAGGCAAACCGATTCTGGTAGGTCTTGCTGGGAAAAAGGGAGAGAGGATTGCATGAAGGAGAGTGCGGGCCGCCATCGGCTGGCGACAATTTTTTTGGTAGTTTTTGTGGACTTATTGGGATTTAGCTTGATTTTGCCGCTGCTGCCTTATTATGCCGAGCAGTATGGTGCCAGCGAGCTGATGATTGGATTGTTGACCGCTTCCTACGCTGCTGCACAGCTGGTAGGGGCTCCGCTGCTGGGGCGTCTTTCTGACCGGATTGGACGCCGGCCGGTGTTGTTGGTGAGCATTGCCGGCACAGCGATCGGCTTTGCTTTGTTGGGGGTGGCGGATGTGCTCGGCCATTCGTTGGGGGGCTGGGGTGTAGGCGCAGCGACTGCCAACATGCTGGTGCTGGTCTTGTTGTTTGTGAGTCGGGTGTTGGATGGGTTGACCGGTGGGAACATCAGCGTTGCCCAGGCCTACATTGCAGATGTGACGCCGCCGGCCGAGCGTGGCAAGGCCTTTGGCTTGATTGGGGCAGCGTTTGGGCTAGGCTTTATCATTGGGCCTGTGGTTGGCGGTTTGTTGGGCGAGCGCTTTGGCTTTTCTGTGCCTGCTTTTGTGGCCATGGCGATTGCGGGGATCAACCTGTTGGCAGTCTATCTTTTTTTGCCTGAATCGGTGACGCCCGAACGGCGTGCGCAGGAAGCTCGTCGGGAGCGACCTGCTTTCAGCTGGGGGGCGTTGCGTGCGGCGTTGCAGCGACCGCGGGTTGGGCCGTTGTTTCAGATTCGGTTTTTGTTCGGCATGGCTTTTTCGATGTTTCAATCTATTTTTGCGCTCTATGCGGCTGGGAACCCGCTCAATCTGACAGTCCAGCAGACTGGGTTGGTGTTGGGCTACGTCGGTGTCCTGGCGGTGTTGGTCCAGGGGGTGGCGATTGGCCGGTTGACAGTTCGTTACAGCGACCGCCAGCTGATGCTGGCGGCTGCCGCGTTGATGGCTGGGGCGCTGTTTTTGTGGGGGATGGTTCCGAATCTATGGACGCTGTTGGCGGTCCTGGCGCCTTTGTCGGTAGGAGGGGGGATTTTGAATACGGTGATCAACAGCGCGTTGAGCAAGGCGGTCTATCCGGAGGAGATCGGAGGGACGTTGGGGATTTCTGCGTCGCTGGAGAGCACGACGCGTGTGGTGGCGCCAGCACTGGGAGGGGCCCTGTTGTCGTGGGCCCGGCCCTGGGGCCCTGCTTTGTTTGGGGGGGCCATGATGGTGTGGGTCGCTGTCTACATGTGGCAACGGCTGTTTGTCAACCCAGACCCCCCGTTGGCGGCGCGATCCGGGCATCCTGGGGGGCACTGAGGTGACTCTGGCGGGCGTTCGAAACGAGCTGTTTTGCTCTGTATCCTGAAGTTGGAAAGTGAGATTTGGCATGAAACGGGTTTGGATCGGGGTTTTATTGGCGGTGGGCCTGGCTGGGATTGGCTACACAGCCTATGCCATGGGCTACCTACCTGCCCAGCTGACGCAGCGAATTGCCGCCCCTTCGGTGCAGGAGGGGGAACTGCAGGAGGGGGAACTGCAGGAGGGGGAGGTTGCTGCTGCTGAAGCGGAGGGGGAGGCGCAGTCCGACGCAGAGAATTTTCAGGTGCGGGTTCTGGCGGATGCCAAGGTGGTGCCGGCTTTGCGTTCTGACTTGAACATGGCGGCCAGCGGGATCGCCCAGAGGGTAGCGGTGAGCGAAGGGGAGCGAGTCGGGGCCGGCGATCTGCTGGTCAAGCTGGAGGACGCTCAGCAGCGGGTTGCGGTCGCTCAGGCGGAAGCCACTGTTGCCCGTGCGCAGGCGAATCTGGACCGAATTTTGGCGGGGGCTCGGGAAGAAGACATTGCTGTGGCGGAGGCGGCTTTGGAGGCAGCTCAGGCCGGCTATGTGCGGCTGGTGAATGCTGCTGCGCCGGGCAACCTCAAAGCAGCCCAGGCTGCGTTGTCGAAGGCGCAGGCGGAGTATTCTCGGCTGTTGCAGGGGCCGACCGAAGAGGCTGCGATTGTGGCTCGGGCCAATCTGGCTGCGGCCGAAGCTCAGCTCAGCCAGGCGCGTTCCGCCTACAATCGGATCAAAGACATGCCCGACGTGGGGATGCGTCCAGAATCGCTGGCGATGCAGCAGGCGACCATCGCCTATGAGGCGGCACAGGCGCAGTATGAAGAGCTGTTCAACGACCCCTCCCAGGCCGACCTGGCCAGCGTGTCAGCCTCGGTTCGGCAGGCCCAGGCCCAGGTGGAGACGATGGAGAAAGGCATGCCTTCTGATTTTACTGTTGCCGAAGCGCAGGTTGCACAGGCGCAGGCGCAGTTGAACGCGCTGCGGGCTGGGGCTCGGCCAGAAGAGATTGCTGTTGCCGAGGCCGATCTGGCTGCAGCGATGGCGGCTCTCCAGCAGGCCTTGGTCGCCTTACGCAACACCGAACTGCGTGCTCCGTTTGCTGGCGTGGTGGCTTCGGTCGAGATCCAGATCGGGGAACAGGTGGCCCCTGGCCAGCCAGTGATTCAGCTGGCCGACGACAGCAGCTGGGAGATCCGCACATCGGATCTGACCGAACTGGACGTGACCGGGATTGCTCTTGGGCAGCGTGTGGCCCTGACCTTCGACGCCCTGCCAGAGCTGGAGATCAGCGGCCGGGTCGACCGCATCCGCCCGATCGGCCAGGACAACCGCGGGGACACGGTCTACACCGTGGTGGTGGTTCCGGATCGCCCGGACGAGCGTCTGCTGTGGAACATGACGGCGGTCGTCGATTTTGGGGTGAAATGAGCTATGGCTTTCTACCTGGCCATCAAGGAAGTCTGGCGCAACAAAGGTCGTTTTTCTCTGATAGCGTCTGTTGTGGCGCTGATCACAGTGCTGGTGCTCTTTATTGCAGCCCTGGCAGAGGGGTTGGCCTCAGCCAACCGGGAGTATATCGAAAAATTGAACGGCGAGCTGTTGGTCTTTCAGGAAGGCACGCAGCTGTCGACGACCGCCAGCCGGATTGGGCGTTCGAGCATTGCTGAACTGCGCCGGGTGGAGGGAGTGGACGCGGTCGGGCAGGTAGGCTTCAGTTCAGCCAAGCTTCTGCCCCCAGATGGGGGCGACGAAATCAACATTTCGTTGATTGGGGTGGAACCGGGATTGCCTGGAGAACCGACGGTCTTTGCAGGGCAGCAGCTGGAACGGGCGCGCTCCAACAATGTGATTGTCGACGAAGGGGTCATTGCCCGCATCGGCGCCCAAGTCGGCGATCTGATTCGCATCAGGGTGAACCGGGGCACGACGGAAGAGTTCTACGATCTGAACGTCGTCGGGTTGACCGACCGTCGCCAATACTTTTTTCAACCTGCTGTCTTTGCGCCGATGGTCACCT
>JAPLGY010000204.1:0-14020 GCA_026389955.1 Caldilinea sp.
CAGGCGCTGCGCCAGGTGGCACCTGAAGAAAAATTGGGGTTCGTGCTCAAAACCGGCACCAGCGACATGAATGTCGTCGGCCCCGCCTGGTCCTGCCCGATCGTAGCCTATGGCCCCGGGGACAGCAGCCTCGACCATACCCCCCACGAACACCTTCGTCTTGCGGACTACTGGCAGGCGGTGCTGGTGCTGGAACAGGCGCTGCGCCACTGGGGGCAGCCAGGCTGAACCTCTTCTGGAGCTGTGTGGGCACAGCCGCAGCGCTCATTTCCAGCTGAAGGTGCGGCCGGTGCTGGCCGGGCTGGCCGCTTCGAGCAGCACACGCCCATCCTCTGTGCGGTTGACACGCACCACCGACACGATCCAGGTATACTCCGCCGCTTGACCTTCTGGGGGGGCCAGCGCGCTGTCCAGCGAGTAACGGGTCTGTTTGACCCAGAACGTAGGAAAGTTCTGCGAGACCAGGTTGCGCGGCAGCAGCTGCAGCAGATACCACTCGTTGCTGGCCAGTTCGTCGACGCCGCTCCACTCCAGCGTGACAGGCTCGTCGCGGGCGAGGCTGGCCCCCTGCTGCGGCAGGCGCAATTCCGGCTGGGCATAGGCAGAAGACGGGGAGGCTGAAGAGCTCGGCGTCAAATCAAGCGCCTCCACCGGTGCCCCCACGACAGGGATGACCAGCACATCGCCCGGCTGAATAAACTGGCCGGCAGCCAGCTGGTTGGCAGCCTGGATCGAGTCGACCGAACTGCCAAATTGAATGGCGATCATGCTCAAGGTGTCGCCCGGTCGCACCACGTACTGAAAATCCGTGGCAGCCGCCTGCAACTGGGCTGCTGTGTTGTCTTGCGGGATCGGAATGTTCATCGTGTCGCCGGCGCGAATCAGCTCGCTGCTCAAACTGTTGGCCTGCTGAATTTCTTCGACAGAGACGTCGTAGATGATCGCCAGAGAAAGCAGTGTTTCTCCGCTGACCACCTCATGGCGGACAAGCCGGATCTGTTCTTGGACAGGGATTGCCGTGGCAGTGGGCACCGGCGTGTTCGTCGGTGTCGGCGTGATCGTCGCCGCCAACAGCGGAATGCTGGTCGGCAGGATGGCCTGCACAACCTCGGTTGGAGAGGTGACATTCTGGGTCCCCAGTTGCCACCAGAAAGCCAACACAGCCACCACAGCCACCACCAACAAGAGATCTACCCAGGAGAGACGACGATTGTCCTGGGTCTGCTTGCGCAGGTCGTAGCCACACATAAAACAACTTTCGGCGTTACGAGCAACCCGGGTCCCGCAGTTTGGGCAGCGCCGTTCGGCAGTGTTCGATGCAGTGCGATTTTGAGCCATCGGTCCGATTATACCATGCAGGGCGGGACAAGCAGAGAATTGTGGGCAGTTGTTTTAACTTCAAACGAAAAAGAGCGCAGCTCGTGCCGCGTGAGGGGAGCAGGGGAAGTGCCAGCGCTCAGAAACCGAGCTTCTCGGAGAAGCTCGGTTTCTGAGCGCTGGCTTAAAGCACCAAAAAAATTTGCGATCGGTCAGCCACCGTTGGCTGCATTTTGTTCGAGCAGATAGGCGACCAGGTCAGCCAGTTCTTCGAGGCTCAGCTGCTCGGCGTAGTTCGCTGGCATGATGTTGTTGGGGTACGGAGGCACCACAAATTGGCCGGGGTTGACGATGCTGGCATACAGATAGAGCGCCGGACTTTCGCCGGGCACGCGGCTGACCGAAGTGTCGCCGATATGGTACCAGGTCGGCCCGGTCATGGCCGCGTTGGGGTCCAGCGCGTGGCAGCCGATGCAGCCGCGCGCCAGCGCGACCTGCTCCCCATTGGCGGGCTGCGCAGCGGCCAGTGCACAGTTGGGTTGCGTCCGGCGCACAGGCAGCTGCCACCAATACAATCCCCCACAGAGAGGCAAACAGCCAGGTGCGATGTCGCATACAGTTCAATTTCATGCAGCCCTCCCAAATATCTGGGTTTGGTTCAATTCCAGCAAATCGCTGACATCGATCAGGAAAGCAATTGAGCCTATCCTATCACAGCCCCTGGCATGGGGCAATTCAGCACCCGAAGAATCGAACAGATTGGTTCCAGAGCTCCAGATTGAAACGTTTCGACGGTTGTGCCCTCTTGTGCTACACTGCACGGCATGGCTCCGAGCTACTATGAAATTTTGCAGGTCGGGCGCGACGCTTCGCAAGCCGAGATTGCAGCTTCCTATCGAAAGCTTGCCCGCAAGCTCCATCCTGACCTGAACCCGGCACCCGACGCGCATGCGCAGATGCAGCGCCTCAACGAGGCGTACAATACGCTGCGCCATCCACAGCAACGCCAGCGCTACGACGAGGCGTTGGGGCTGCCGCTCCCCACAGCCCGCCCGCCGGCAACCGACGGCTCGGAGGGCAGAGCAGATGGCAGCAGCCCGAAGGGCAGCCCCCGGAGGTCCTGGCTCAGCTATCAAAAACAGGTAGGAGATGTGGTTGTTCTGGCGATTGGGGAGGCGGACAACCTGGCCGAGCTGCTCGCCGAGCTGCAGCAGCGCATCCCCGAAAATGCCCGTTCCTACGACATCGTGCACAATCGTTGGCAGATCAGTGCCCGGTATGCAGATGTGCTGCGGACGCTGTTTGGCAATTATGCGCCGGTGGTGCTGCGTGCAGAGCCCGGCACAGCGGCTGGCCGACCTGTCCGCGCACAACCTGCTGGGCAGCCCGCCCGTCCTTTGCAGCGGCCTGCCTGGACGAGCTTCGCTGCGGTGCTGGTCGGCGCGTTTGCGCTGTGCAGCCTGCTTTTTGGCCAGGTCATCTTGTCCGACACAGGCTGGGGGCTGCGGCCGACAGCCACGTTGCCGGCGCCTCTCCTTGTCGACGCCCCCCAGCCAGCGGCCATTCAGCCGCTGGTCTTCCCCGAGGACTGTATGGCCGTGCAGGTAGACGGGGCCCCCCTCTATTTTCAGGAAGCCTGCAAGACGCTGGTGGCAGAAGCCCGGCCGACAGCCACCCAGCGGGTGCAGGTCTCAGCGACGACACGGTTCCCCTCCAACATCCGCAGCGGTCCTGACACCCGTTTCCCGGTGCTGGCGACCACAGCACCCGGTGCCCAACTTCAGCTGGTCGGCTATACAGTCAACCAAGGGTACGTCTGGTTCCTCACCAGCTATGGCGGGTGGATCCGCGGCGATCTCCTCATGGAACCCCCTGGGGGGCTGCCTGAAATCGGTTTGTAAAGCGTTCTTCAAAGCTTTTTCAAGCTGGCCAGCGAGAGGAGCAGCTTTTTGATGCCAACTCCTGGAAACGCGACCGTCACCTGTTCGTCTCCGTCGCGTGTCCGTTCGCTTTCGATCACGGTGCCGACCCCGTATTGGGGGTGCTGGACGCTGTCGCGGCGTTGAAATTGGGTCGGAGGCGTGGTGGAGGGGGGGGGGCGGTGGCGGGGTTGGGGAGCCGTTCCTGGCGACCAGTAGGTTGCTTTGTCGTCGCTGGGACGGGCGGGGGAGGTGGGCTGGGCTGCCGCTTTGGCGCGCCCGCTCCAGTACCCGCCGGTCTGGCTCCGTCCAGAGGGAGCGTTCGACGGCTGGCGGTTCTCTTCCCAGCGGGTAGCTTTTTGGTAGCTGGCTTCACTGCGTTGATGGCGGTTCACCATGCCAGCCAGCAATTCGGCTGGGATGTCGTTGAAAAAGCGGCTGGGCACCTGCACCGAATGGCTGCCCCAAAGGTTGCGCGAAAAGCAGTGCAGCAGGTAGAGCCGTTTTTTGGCGCGGGTGATGCCGACATAGGTCAGACGGCGCTCCTCATCCATGTCTTCGGGGTAGTTGCTTTCCAGGCTGCGGCTGTGGGGAAGGAGCCCTTCCTCCATGCCCACGATGAAGACCACCGGGTATTCGAGCCCTTTGGCCGTATGCAGGGTGAGCAGGGTGACGGCGCCAGCCTGTTCGTCGAGCTGGTCGCTGTCGCTGACCAGGCTGATCTCTTCCAAAAACAGGCCAAGCGGGCGTTGGTCAAAGGCCAGCGCTGGCATGCCCTGCGAGTACTGGGCGGCCACGCTGCGCAGCTCCTGCAGGTTGGCAAAGCGATCCTCTCCCTCTTCACTGCCGTCACGCAGGGCAGCGCTGTAGCCGGAGGTGGCCAGCACGATGTCCAGCAGATCGGCGACACTGGCGTACTGGCCGCTGCGCTCGATCGCAATCCATCCGGCCAGCAATTCGGTGAAGGTGCCGAGCGCCCTTTGGGTGCGGGCCCCAAACGACGGAGGCTCGGCGGCGCTGGCCGGCAGGCTGCGGCTCGGCGGCGCCGAGCCCCGCTGCAGAAGCTGCAAGACATCGTAGAGCCCGACAGAGCGCTCACCCGCCCAGCTGCGCAGGGCTTCGACGGTTTTGGCGCCGATCCCGCGCGGGGGCTCGTTGATGATGCGTTCGCAGGCGATGTTGTCGGCAGGGTTGTAGAGAAGACGCAGATAGGCCAGCGCATCCTTGACCTCCTTGCGTTCGTAAAAGCGGGTGGCCCCAATCAACCTGTATTTGAGCTGGCGTCTGACGAACGCCTCTTCGATCGCACGGCTCTGGGCATTGGTGCGGTAGGTGACAGCAAAATCGCCGGGATGAAAGGCTCGATTTGCCAACAACTTTTCAATTTCGTCGGCGACAAAGGCCGCCTCCTCGACTTCGTTGTACGCTTCGTAGACCATGACCGGGACGCCAGCCCCGTTGTCCGTGTGCAGCCGTTTGAAGGTGCGGTTGCGGTTCTGGCGAATCAAGGCGTTGGCCACATCCAAGATTGCCTGGGTGCTCCGGTAGTTCTGTTCGAGCAGAATCTCACGGTGGTTGGGGTAGTCGGCACGAAAATTTTGCACGTTGCGGTAATCGGCCCCACGGAAGCGGTAGACCGACTGATCTTCGTCGCCGACGACAAAGAGATTGCCGTTGTGGGTGGGTTCGCCGGCCAGCAGACGCAGCATCGTGTACTGCGCCAGGTTGGTATCCTGAAATTCGTCGACCAGGAGATAGGGCCATTTCTCCTGGTATTTCACCCGGGTGGCCAGGTTGTCGCGCAGCAGCAGCACCGTACGCAGCAGCAGATCGTCGAAGTCCATGGCGTTGTTGGCCAGGAGGCCCGCCTGGTAGCTTTGGTAGACGCGGCCGGCGATCATTTCAAAGTAGGAACTGCTGCGATACTCCTCCGGTGTGACCAGCTCATTTTTGCGGTTGCTGATGTGGGCGTGGATCGCTTTGGGGGGGTAGCGTTTTTCATCCAGATTCAGATCGTGCATTGCGGAACGGACCAAAGCCAGCTGGTCGGCGCTGTCGTAGATCACCCAGTTGGGCTGAAAACCAGCACTTTCGGTTTCCACACGCAGGATCCGGGCGCAGAGGCTGTGAAAGGTGCCGATCGTGAGGCCGCTCAACCGAGCGGGTCGACCGGGAGGGGGCGGCCCATAGATCTCCTGCAAGATTCGCTCGATCCGCTCGCGCATCTCGCCGGCAGCCTTGTGGGTAAAGGTCACGGCCGCAATTTTCCAAGGGGCGATCCCACATTCTTCGATCATGTAGGCAATGCGCCGGGTCAGCACACGTGTCTTGCCGGAGCCAGGGCCGGCCAGCACCAGCACCGGGCCCTGGACGGCGGTTACGGCTTGGATTTGGGGTTCGTTCAGGTGATCCGTGATCTGCGACATAGACAGGTTCTCATTCGCACCGGGGCCTGGAGGCCGGGTTGCGGTTATTCTTCGCCGTGAAGCAGGCGAAGGTAGCTGGTGTAGCGGGCTTCGCAGATCGCACCGTTTTGAACTGCTGCGCGCACGGCACATTCTGGCTCGTGGTCGTGGGTGCATCCCGGAAAACGGCACTGTGGCAGGTAGCCCACCATCTCGCGGAAATAGAAAGAGAGATTGGCAGGATCTATCTCGTACAGGCCCAATTCACGGATTCCCGGCGTGTCGGCCACGTAGGTCTCCTGGCCGAACGGGAGGCGATACAGCTGGGCCGTCCGGGTCGTATGGCGGCCTTTGTTCATGAAGTGGCGCAGGTCGCCCTCACGCAGCCCCAGTGCGGGGTGAATGGCGTTGATCAGGCTGCTTTTGCCGACGCCGCTGGGGCCGGTGACCACCGTGACGCGGTCCGCCAGTTGGTTGCACAGCGCGTCGGTCCCGTGCTGCTGGCGAGCGCTCACATAGAGCAGCGGGTAGCCGATCTGTGCGTAGTGGTCGAAGAGCTGGCGGGCCGCCGCCTCGCCGATCAGCTCGACTTTGTTGACGCAGATCACAGCTGGCAGCCCATTGGCCTCGGCGATCACCAAAAAACGGTCCAGCATGCGCAGGCGGGGGGAGGGGTGGGCCGCCGCAAACACGACCAGAACCTGGTCTGGGTTGGCCAGAATCACATCTTCGGCAGGTCTCGATTCGCCCGGATGCTGGCGGCTGAGCACGCTGCGGCGGGGGTCTACACGCTCGATCGAGCCGCGCTCCGTTCCTTCGGGCACAAGCCAGACCCGGTCCCCGACCGCCACCAGCGTATCGCGCCCGCGTTCGAGCAGCAGCCGGCCGCGCACCTCGCAGGTGCGCAGGTGGGGAAGCCTGTCCAGCTCGCTGTCGGCCAGGGTCTCGATATCGAAATGATGGCCGCGTGCACGCACCACGATCCCATGCGCCAGCTCGTCAGAGGCCCGTTTGGGTCTGGCTTTCCTGACTCCTCGAGGCGCGGGTGCCTGCTCGAAGCGCTCGGCATATTCCTGATAATCGCGGCTGCCTGGCGCCACGCCTTCCTCCTGAACGGTCTTTGTCCAGTTCGTTCACTGGCAACTCAGTGTAACAAGCCCTCTACCGGGTGTCAATCTGTCGAACGGTGCAGCAGACAAATAGGCTGCTGTCCGCCGAGGCCGCCTGTCCACAAGCGCGCCGTTGCCCGTCAAAGGTTTTGCATGGCTGCGCTGGATCTGCTAGTCTGACAACATCGAGGAGAAAACGACGATGCAACACCAGACAATCGCCGTGGTGGACTACGGCAGCCAGTACAGCCAGTTGATCTGCCGGCGCGTGCGCGAGGCCTGTGTTTATACAGAGCTGGTTTCTTGGGAACAGGCCGCCGAGCGACTGCCCCATCTCCCTCTTCAGGGGATTATTCTGTCGGGGGGGCCCAACAGTGTCTATGCATCTGGCGCACCTGTCTTGCCGGCAGCGGTCCTGGACAGCGGTGTGCCGGTGCTCGGCATCTGCTATGGGCTTCAGCTGCTGGCTCAGACGCTGGGGGGGCAGGTTGCCCCGGCCCAAGAA
Source organism: Caldilinea sp. (assembly GCA_026389955.1). Next base: position 7,256 of record JAPLGY010000204.1, read on the forward strand.
CGCGAGTACGGCGCTGCCGTCCTCCAGATTGTCGGGGCGCAGTCGGGCAGCGCGAGCCCGCTCTTTGCCTCGCTGCCCCCCACCTTGCAGGTCTGGATGAGCCACGGCGACCGCGTCGAGCGGCTCCCGGCAGGGTTCCAGCCGATCGCCACCAGCGACAACTCCCCGCTGGCTGCGGTCGCAGACGAACAGCGTCGCCTCTACGGCCTGCAGTTTCACCCCGAAGTCCTCCATTCCCAACAGGGCAGCGACCTGCTGGCCAATTTCGCCCGGAAGATCTGCGGGTGTCAGGGGGATTGGACGCCAGGCAGCTGGATCGAAGAGAGCCTCGAACAGATCCGTCAGCAGGTTGGCCCAGACGGCCATGTGCTTTGCGGGCTCAGCGGCGGAGTCGACAGCGCAGTGACCGCAACCCTCCTCCACCGCGCCATCGGCGACCGCCTGACGTGCGTGTTCGTCGACCCTGGGCTGCTGCGCCAGGGCGAAGCAGAACAGGTCGTCCGAACATTCCGGCGACACCAGGGAATGCAGCTGGTCGCCGTCGATGCCAAAGAGGCGTTCCTGGCCGACCTGGCTGGCGTCACAGACCCAGAAATCAAACGCAAGCGGATCGGCGCCCGTTTCGTGCGCGTCTTCGAAGAGGAAGCGGCCCGGCTGGCGGCTGCGTGGGGGGGAGCGGCGCCCGCGTTTCTGGCCCAAGGCACCCTCTATCCGGACGTGATCGAATCGGCCAGCGAAACCAGCACCCAGCATGCGCGCACGATCAAGACACACCACAACGTCGGTGGGCTGCCCGCCGACATGACCTTTCAACTGCTCGAGCCACTGCGCATGCTTTTCAAAGACGAAGTGCGCGCAGTCGGCGAGGCGCGGCTTCGACGTGACCTTCACCTCGATGGGCAGCAGCTTGCCGCCCGCCTCGATGACGAAGTCCACTTCCTCGCCGATCGTGGTGCGCCAGTAGGTGAGTTCCACGCGGACGCACCTATGCCGACACCCTGGCACTGCGTGCCGTGACCACCGACGACTTCATGACTGCCGACTGGGCTCGGCTTCCCTACGATTTGCTGGCCCGCATCAGCACCCGCATCGTCAACGAGGTGGCTGGGGTCAACCGTGTCGTCTACGACATCAGCAGCAAGCCGCCGGCCACGATCGAATGGGAGTAGCCTGAAGGACAGCGCATGCGCCATCGGCCGTCTGCCCGCTTTCTCCGCTTTGTGCTGCTTCTGGTCGCGCTGCTCTCCCTCTTTCCCCTTTACAGCAATTACAAACAGGCAGCTGCCCCCATCCCTCCTGGGGTCCTGCTGGCCGGTGTCGACGTGAGCGGGCTGAAAACCGTCGAGGAAATTCGCGCGCATATGGACCCTATCTACCACGAACTGATCGGTGTGCGCTTTCAGAGCTACCTCTTTATGCTCGACCCCGACGACTTTGCCTTTCGGGTCGATTTTGACCAGATGGTTGCCGACGCAGGACGCTATCTGGAAGGGTGGGAGTTTGTCGACATTGCCGTGCGCGAGGCGATCGGGCTTCCCCAGCAGGTGCGCACCGTGGCGGCGCGCTATACAGTCGACGAAGCGGGGCTGCGGGCATGGCTGGAAGAGCGTGCCGCTCAGCTCAACAGCAGCCCGGTTGCGGCACGTGTGGTCGAAAGCGTCCCGGCGACGCCCCCCGCCAATTTCCCAGCCACCGTGCCCAGGCCCAGGAACGGGCTGGTCTGGGAGCCCGGCCGCCCGGGCTACGCGATCGACGTCGCAGCCAGCCTGCAGCAGCTCCTTGCAGGGTTGACCAGCCACGATGCACGCGAGGTCACCCTGGTCGCACGCCCGCTGCGGACCCTGAAGCGAAACAAATAGGGACCTGGCTGGATCTGGCATTGGGCAAGGATGCCGACGAACCTGCCAACCTGGCGCTGGCGTGGCTGGGCGACGGCAGCATAGCCACCGGGGCGCAGCGGCTGACGGCCTTCCTGCGCACGCTGGGGCTGGAGAACTCGTTTCTCCAAGGAGCGTTCGGCGGCACAGCCCCATCTCCACTGGTAACCCCTTCCAACCAGCGGGAGCGGCCCAACACCCGACCCGATGCCAACATGCAGACCACGGCCGACGACATGGCGACGCTGCTGGCGGCTCTCTATCGCTGCAGCCAGGGCAGTGGGCTGCTGCTCGAACGCTTCCCAAAGACACTCAACGCTGAAAAATGTGCCACGCTGCTCTTTTACATGACCCACAACCCGCTGCGCAGCGCGGTCTGGCGCGGCTTGCCCGAATGGGACGACCGTTGGATCGTCCACCGCCACGGCCTTTCCTTTGCCCAACAGGGGGAGGTCGCGCTGATCTGGGGACCTGCCGGCCCCTATGTGCTCAGCGTCTTTGTCTACAACCCCGGCCTGGTCGGATGGGAAGTCGCCAACCAGGCGGTGGCGGATCTCAGCCGGGTCGTCTGGGAGTTCTTTGCCTTTCAACGGGCACAGGGGGGAACCGCCGCCGCCCCCCCGCTCGAACTTTCCCCACCGCCCGGCTATACCCCTGCCGCCAGCCCCTACCCGCCCTCCGCCGCCAATCCCACCGGACGCTGACCCAACGCACAGACCGGTTCTCTCCCACTGGCCAGGTTCCCCCAACCTTTCGGCGTGGTCCCCTCAGACCGCCACAGCAGGATGTCAGCCTTGCTTTCTATCCATTTGCAATCTAGGAGATCCTGTCGCATGATTCTTGTATGGCTGCAAACTCCAATGACGGTATCCGTGATCGAAGGAGCGGTTCTTTGGTCTCGAAGAGCAACCTTGCGTCAGCATACCAAAGGAATCCATCATGCAAATTCATCTTCATCGTTTAGGTCCACTTCAACATGCAAAATTTACCCTCGGTGATTTGACCGTCATCTGCGGCAACAACAATACCGGAAAAACGTACGCCACCTATGCCTTGTTTGGCTTTTTGTCCTTTTGGCAAGATGCGTTTTCGATACCGATCCAGGATGAAGAAATTGCTCCGTTGCTGGCAAAAGGTGTCGTCAGCGTTGACCTGAACCAATATGTGGCACAAGCCGAGACAATTCTAAAAGAAGCATGTCTGCAATACACCAGACAGCTGCCCAGAGTGTTTGCAGCATCCCCAGAACGCTTTACAGCAACCACCTTCCAGATCACAGTCGACGACAAGGAGATCCAACAATTCGCTCCCATTCCCTATGAAAGAAAAATCCTCTCTGCTGGTGCAGAACAACAATTTTCAATCTCCAAACAGCAAGACAGCCATGAAATGGTCGTGGCACTGTTGGGAGATAAGGTTCGGTTGCCCCCAGAGATCATCAAACAATTTGTCGGTCGTGCCATCAAAGATATTCTGTTCAAAAATGTATTCCCTGTGCCGTTCATTGCCAGTGCCGAACGAACAGGTGCCGCAATTTTTCGCAAAGAACTCAACTTTCAACGGAATCGGCTGCTCGAAGAAATGGCTCAAACCAATCGAACGCTTGACCCGATGGAGTTGCTCTTTAGGGTTTATCAGGATTATGCATTGCCCGTGAAAGAAAATGTAGATTTCACGCGCGATCTGGAGACAACGTCCAAACAAATGAGTTTTATTGCCAAAGAGCATCCCGAACTCTTGCAAGATTTTTCCAGCATTATTGGAGGTGACTATGTCGTGACCCGCAACGACGAGCTGTACTACAAACCGCAGAATGGAAAACGGCTCAAACTGTCGATGGATGCGAGTTCGAGCGCTGTCCGATCGTTGCTCGTGATCGGCTTTTATCTGCGTCATGTGGCTAGACCCGCAGATTTGTTGTTGGTCGACGAACCCGAACTTAACCTTCACCCCGAAAACCAACGACGTGTTGCCAGACTCTTTGCTCGCCTGATCCACTTAGGGGTCAAAATATTTATCACGACCCACAGCGACTACATCATTCGAGAATTCAATACGTTGATTATGCTCAACCAAGACAAACCACGTCTTCGACGGCTTGCTGCCAACGAAGGCTATAGACCCGACGAGTTGTTGTCTCCTGAACAAATCAAGGTCTATATTGCCGAAAACAAAACCCCCCACTCCGAAAAAAAAACACGCAAAACACAAAATGGCTACACATTGAATCCTGCAAAAATTGACTTGAACTTTGGAATCGACGCACGCAGTTTTGACACCACCATTCAAACGATGAATCGGATCCAAGAAGAAATTATCTGGGGAGACGCCTAGGGGATGGATGACTTTACAATCTTGAAGGAATTGATCAAAAAGTCTGCCACACTAAATCTCGACCGTTCACACCAGAATGGCAAACGAAAGGTTACACTCAGCGAACCGCAACATGCCAATGCATCGGTCATCATCGATGGATTGCCGACAGATACCATTGTGATCAAGGCAGATGCGTTCACATCGCCAACTTCCATTTTTAAGGGAGAGAAAAGCGAATGCAAACGAGCCGACTTCATTATCATCAGCGCAATTGACGACCAAAAAACGATCATTTGTCTTGAAATGAAAGCTGGTTATGGCGGAGAAGAACATGAAATTGTCAATCAGCTGCGGGGTGCGCAGTGTCTGATTGCATACATTCGAGAGATAGGACGAATTTTTTGGAACGCTCCAAATTTTCTGGATCGATATGCGCTCCGCTTTGTCAGCGTCAAAAAAATATCTGTCGCCAAACGTACAATTCGTCCACAAAAAATGCAGTCTCCATCAGTCCATGACCGACCAGACAGAATGCTAAAAATAAGCGGTGAACAAAATATTCAATTCAACCGATTGATTGGAGACAAATCTCGCCAGCTGTAAAGAGAGGAACGATGAACTGGATCAACGGACAGGTGGCGCGCGGAGCGGGTTGGCTGGCGGTCGGGGGTGGTCTGCTCTGGATTGGGTATGCAGTGGCGGGGCTGTCAGGCGGGGATGTTGGCAGCGGCGCTTTGTTTTCGACGCCGACGTTCAATTCGGCTGTGCTGGGCCGCACCAGCGGCGGCGGCGCGCTTTTGCTGCTGGGTCTGGCTGTAGCAGGCACGGCAGCCCGCTACAGCTTGCCCGGCAGCACGCCAGAGCCCTTTTACAGCACTGTCCCGATCCGTTTTGGGGTGGCGATGGGCTGGGCCGGCGCGCTGGCTGGTCTGCTGGCTGGCCTGACAGCCCTGCTGCACATCGAATCCACCTATCACGCCCTGCAGCTGTTTGGCGCGCTCCTTGTCCCTGTCAGCGCCATGCTGGTCGCCATCGACGCCAACCGCCACGAAAATACCTACCCGATCGCAGCCCCTCTGTTTCTGGTCGGGGCCCTTGGCCTGGCGGGGATCCTCGCCCAGGCCCTGGTATCTGCTGCCTCCTGGATGCAGCCTGTCTATGCCGCTCTGGTTCTGGCGGTCGGGGGATTTGCCTGGGTTCGTTTTGGCAGTCTGCTCACGCTTCGCCGTCCCTGAAGTGCTGGGTCAAATGCCAATGGTCGTAGGAGAGGGCGACCAGAAAGACTCCTAACTGGTAAAGCGCGCTGCTGATCGCCCCAAACTGGTCCAGATAGAAGGTGAGCAGTGTGACCGTCGACAGCGAGAAAACTGCGGCAAACTGAGCGGCGCGGGTGGCTGCCTCCTCGCGTCGGAGCAGCCAGAGCAGCAAAGAGGCCAGCGAGATCGCACTGACCGCCCCTTCTAGCAGCAGGCGCACAGCCAGCCAGAGCGTAGACTGGCCGCTCTGTTCTTCGGCTGCTGTGACTAGCAGCCCCAACAGCCCCTGCGAATTGACAGACGGGTCGCCGATGGCGTAGACCAGCAGCAGAATCCCTGCCAGGATGGCAAAGCTGTTGACCAGCATCAACCCCATCAGCAACAGACGGTGGCCGCGGCGCCGAACACGCTGGAGATGTCCAAGTACCCAGCGCTCGCTACGCAACCACCAGCCTGGATCGACGACCCTCAACTGCTCTTCGTAGCGCGCCAGGTACCCTTCCAGCAGCTGGCTCAGTTCGACAAAGCGGGGAGTACGCGACTGGCGTGCGGTCGCCAGATGCTCCCGAACCTGCTCCAGCTCTTCTTGTTCCAATGCACCGTCGACAACCCCCTGCCAACGTTCCAGCAGCCGGTAAAGCTCCCCGCGCCCGCTGATCGAACGCTGGCGCCGCACCCACAAAAAGAGCAGCACACTCAGCAAAAAAAACGCATAAATAATTGGGGCAGCCGGAGGATAGAAATAGTCGTTGTCGTGCGTGATAAATTTGCCCACTTCGTCGATGAACAGGCCGATACCAGCACCGCTCAAGATCGCACTCCAAGTCAGCGCCCAGCGATTGGAAAAAACCAGGGGCAGAAGCGCTGCCGCGTAGAGCAGCAACCCTCCCCACAACATGTGGGCAATGTGCAGATTCTCACCGCCGATCTGCGGATAGTTGGCCCATTCGAGATAGACGCGTGTGACGATCACCGACCCGGCAAAAAAGATCAGCGTCAGCAGCAGATACCGTTCGGCGCGCGCCCGTTTGACAGAAGCCAGCTGTCTTTTCATCACAATACTCCCTGTTTGTCCACAGATCGACGTTGGATCAGCCCATTCGCTCGCGCAGCCAGGTAACCAGCTCTCCCTGCGGCACTTCGACCTGTTCGCCGCTGACCAGGTCTCTGACAGCCACAACCCCTGCCGACAGCTCGCGCGGGCTGACCAGAGCCGCATACCGGATTTTGCGTTCGTCGGCATACTTGAACTGCTTGCCGTAGCGGTCGATCTGCGGATAGAGATCCACCCGCAGCCCAGCCTTGCGCAGCTGGTG
>JAPLGY010000204.1:14037-25245 GCA_026389955.1 Caldilinea sp.
CCAGCCAGCGCCAGGCTGGCCGCTGCAGTACTCTCGTCGAACTGGGTCACCAACAGCTGCGGCTGGGTGTCCAGACGCACGGGAAACATCCCATGTTCTTCCATCATCAAGATCACCCGCTCCAACCCGAGGCTGAAACCGCAGGCGGGGATCGACTGGCCGCTGAACATACCGACGAGGCCATCGTAGCGTCCCCCGCCGCCGCCAGAGCCGCTGAAGCCCGGAAACTCGATTTCAAAGATCGGGCCGGTGTAATAGCTGAGCCCGCGCGCCAGGTAGGGGTCCACACGCAGGTGGGGGGCCGCAGGTCCCTGCGCACTCAGCGCAACCACGGCGCGCAGGTCAGCCACGCCTTGACTGCCCAGCGCCGATTCTTTGAGCACCTCTTCCAGCCAGTCCAGCAGCCCCTGGTCCGGGGCAGCAGAGAGGGTGCCCAACAGACGTTCGGCTGTCTCTGCCGCAACCCCGCGTGCTGCCAGCTCCTTGCGAACCCCATCCATGCCAATTTTGTCGAGCTTGTCGATAGCCACCAAGGCCGCACCTTCGTGGGCCGGCGGCACCCCGGCGATTTCCATCAACCCATGCAAGATCAGGCGGTGGTTGAGGCGAATCTGGAAACGATCTCGCCCGACAAAACCCAGTTCTTGCAAGACTTCGGCGCCAGCAGCCAGCACCTCCGCCTCGACCGTCGGGCTCGTCGAGCCGACAATGTCGACGTCGCACTGATAGAACTCTCGATAGCGTCCTTTGGCAGGGCGGTCCGCCCGATAGACCGGCTGGATCTGATAGCGTTTGAAAAAGCGAGGCAGCTTGCTGCCGTATTCGGCGACCACCCGAGCCAGCGGCACCGTCAGGTCATAGCGCATCCCCGCATCGCTGACTCCATTTTCTGTCGGCGTCTGCGCCAGCGCCTGTTCCAGTTTCTCGCCGCGCTTGAGCACACGAAAGATCAGCTGGTCACCTTCGTCTCCGTACTTGCCCAACAGCGTGCTCAGCCGCTCGAGGGTCGGTGTCTCCAACGGCTCAAAGCCGTAGCGTTGGTAGACCCGCCGGATGGTATTGACGACGTAATCGCGCCGCAATACATCCAACGGCAAAAAATCACGCATGCCGCTCAGCGGCTCGGTATTGACTCGGCTCATCGAATCCCTCCAACAAGATGGCCCCACCTTCTGCCATGGGGCTGTGTACAGGTCTCCAATTCAAGCTGCCAGCAGTTCCTCTGGCTTGGTGTAGGGCAACGCAAACGATTCAGCGACCCCCTGGCAGGTGAGATATCCCTGGTAGGTGTTCAGCCCATGCAACAGGGTCTGTTGCTGACGCACGGCGTTCAAACCTGCCCCGGCGATCTGCAGCACGTAGGGCAGGGTCTGGTTGTTGAGCGCGAACGTGCTGGTGCGCGGCACCGCACCGGGCATGTTGGCCACACAGTAGTGCAGCACGCCGTCGACCCGATAGGTCGGGTTGCTGTGTGTCGTCGGCCGTGTGGTCTCGATACAGCCCCCCTGGTCGACGGCCACATCGACGATCACCGCCCCTTCACGCATTCGGCCGATCAGGCTGCGTGTGACCAGATGGGGCGCACGCCCTCCTGGGATCAACACCGCCCCGATCACCAGATCGGCGTCGTGGACGATCTCTTCGATATTGTATTCGTTGCTGGTGCGTGTGCACAGCCGCCCACCATACAGGTCATCCAAATAGGTCAGCCGGTCATGGTGGATCTCCAACACGGTCACATGTGCGCCCATCCCGACTGCGATCTTGGCGGCGTTGCTGCCGACAGTGCCTCCGCCCAGCACCGCCACATTGGCGGGCGCCACACCGGGCACCCCCCCCATCAAAATGCCGCGCCCGCCTTGTGGTTTTTCCAGATAGAAGGCACCGACCTGGGTTGCCATTCGCCCGGCCACCTCGCTCATCGGCTGGAGCAGCGGCAGCTTGCCGTCGGCGGTCTGGACCGTCTCATAGGCGAGCGCCGTCACTTTGCGTTCCAACAATACCTGAGTCAGCCGGAGGTCAGCGGCCAGATGCAGATAGGTGAAGAGGAGCAAGTCAGGCCTCAAACAGCGATATTCTGACTCGATCGGCTCTTTGACCTTGACCACCAGGTCCGCCGACCAGACGGTCACAGCTTCGGCCACGATCTCGGCGCCGGCGGCCAGGTATTCCTGGTCTGAGATGGCGCTGCCCACCCCTGCCCCGCTCTGCACCAGCACCCGGTGGCCACGCCGGGTCAACGCACGTACCGAGCCGGCCGTCAACCCGACCCGGCTTTCGTTGTCTTTGATCTCTTTTGGCACGCCAATCAGCATGGGATCTCCTTTGCCGATATCTTCTGGGGGGAGGAGGGCTTCGCGTGCTGGCTCTCCTCCGTACGCTGTTTCGGACAGTGTATCAGCGATGCGGTGACTCTGCCAAGCCTGCAGCAAGTACAGATGGGTCCAGCGCTGCATGGCTGGCATCGGCTTTGCCAAAGTGGCCAATTGCATAGAAAATGGGACCATGAGAACAGAAACCCAGGTCGGGCCTCCTCTGTGAAGCGGGCGCTCGTCTGGCTGGCCCAGGTCTGGCAGTGGCTGTTTTGTGCGGCCACCAATCTGCGACGTCGTCTGTTTTTTCGCCAGCTGCCCGACTATGTGGTCCTGACCCTCGACGGCCCCCTGCAGGAACGTGACCCCGAACAGCCCTGGTACTCTGGGTGGGTGCCGGGCTACCGGCAGCCCCAGAGTCTCGAGGGGCTGCACCATGCGCTGGAGCGGACCGCCGACGACCCCCGTGTGCAGGGGGTGTTGCTGCTCCTCAAAGGCGTCACGCTGAGCCTGGCCCAGGCACAAAGTCTGGCAACCCTCTTTGAACGTTTCCGGCAGCGCTCCAGGAGAAACGCACACCCCCCCCCCGCCCAGCGGATAGTCGTCTTGGTGGAAACGTGTTCTCCCAGTGCGCTGGTGGCGGCCAGCACAGCGGACCGGCTTTATCTGGTGCCGCAGGGCGAGTGGGATCTGGTCGGGCTTCGGATGGCCCCTCTTTTTTTCAAAGAGACACTGGCTCGGCTGGGGATTGCGCTGCAGGTCGTGCGGGTCGCTCCGTGGAAAACCGCTGCGGACTCCTTGTTGTTCGAGGAGCTGACCGCCGAAGCACGTGCCCAGTCTGAATGGCTGCTGGACAGCCTGTACCAGGAGATCGTCGAACAGATCGGCCAGGGGCGTCGGCTGCCCGCCCACGTGGTGCGGGCGTGGATCGACCGTGCGCCGCTGACGGCCTCCGAAGCGCTGGCCGCCGGACTGGTCGACGCGCTGGCCTACGAAGACGAATTGCCGGTGCTGCTCGGCAGCCCGGAGAGCCCGGCGCGGCTCAAGCCGTACCGCCGCATCCAGCACCTGCTCTATCGTTTCCCGCAGCCACCCGCTGCGGGGGCCATCGGGGTGCTCTCACTGACCGGCTCCATCCTGACCGGGGAGAGTCGCTCGTTTCCTGCGGCGCTGCCCATCCTCGGCGAACAGACGCTGGGCAGCACGACTGCCCAGCAGCTGGTGCGGGCAGCTCGCCAGGAGAGCCGGCTGACAGCGGTGATTGTCCACATCGATTCTCCGGGCGGTTCTGCGCTGGCCAGCGACCTGATCTGGCGCGAACTCGCTCTGCTCAACGCCGAAAAACCGGTCATCGTCTATATGGGGGATGTGGCCGCCAGCGGCGGCTATTACCTGGCTGTGGCAGGCCGCAAAATCGTCGCTCAGCGTGCCACGTTGACCGGCAGCATCGGCGTGATCGCAGCCAAAGCCAACCTGAGCGACGCCTTTGCCCGGTTCGGTGCCCGTCGCGACGAGGTGCGGCGGGGAACCCATGCCGGTATTTACGGCGACACCACTGCCTGGCAAGGCGATCTGCTGGAACGGATCGAACAGAGCGTCCACCATACGTACACAACCTTCCAGGCCCGGGTGCTTGCCGGCCGACAGCTCTCCCCCGACCAGCTCTCGCTGCTGGCTGGGGGGCGGGTCTGGACAGGGGTGCAGGCGTTGCAGCATGGGCTGGTCGACGCGCTGGGTGATTTCACAGAGGCCGTGGCGGTTGCCCTCTCGGAAGCCGGCTTGCCTGCCGGCAGCCGCTGTGACCTGATCCCCGTCACCCTCCCTTCCCGTTGGCAGCCGCCGCAGCCAGCAGCGTGGTTGGGCGGCCCGTTGGGTCGGCAAACCGCCGATCTGGCCACCTTTCTTTTGGAAGGCGAGCTCGTCAGACAGCTCGAACGCGAACAGCTCTGGTTGCTGGCCCCGTCTCGCATCACGCTCGAATTGTGAGATTCCGCCAGGGTCGAACCCCGGCAAAGGCTGTGCCCGTCCTGTCGCTCTTGTATTTGGATCGCACGAATCCGCAAAGGAGAAACCAGCCATGCTCGACCTCTCTGCAGTACGCCAGCAATTTCCTGCGTTCGCCGAACGCTATGAAGGGGCTCCGGCCGTTTTTTTCGACAACCCTGGCGGTACCCAGGTGCATGCATCGGTGGTCAAAGCCATGAGCGACTATCTGACCCGGTGCAACGCCAACACGCACGGTGTCTTCGCCACCAGCCGGCTGAGCGATGCACGGATTGACGCGGCGCGCGCCGCCGCCGCCGACCTGCTGGGCGCAACGGCTGAGGAAATTGTCTTTGGCAACAACATGACGTCGCTGACCTTTATGCTCAGCCGTTCGCTGGCCGCCGAGTTTGGCCCAGACGACGAGATCGTCGTGACGCGTCTGGACCACGACGCCAATGTCTGGCCTTGGGTGATGATGGCCGAAGACACCGGAGCCCGCGTGCGCTGGGCAGAGGTCGATCTGGAAAGCTGCACGTTGGACATGGCCCACCTGCAGTCGCTGATCAACGAGCGAACCCGCCTGGTCGCTGTCGGCTACGCCAGCAATGCAGTCGGCACCCTCAACGATGTCCGCACCATCGTCGGCTGGGCCAAAGCAGCAGGCGCCTACTCTTTCATCGACGCCGTCCAGTACGCCCCGCATGGCCTGATCGATGTCCAGGCGCTGGACTGTGATTTTCTTGCCTGCAGCGCGTACAAATTTTTTGGCCCCCATGTCGGGCTTCTCTACGGCAAACGAGCCCATCTCGAGCGCTTGCGCGCCTACCGGGTACGGCCCGCCGGCGACGAGCTGCCCGGGAAATGGGAGACAGGCACCAAGAACCACGAAGGGATCGCAGGCACAGGTGCGGCGATCGACTATCTCGCCAGCCTCGGGGCCACCTATGGCACCGCCTCGCCCACCGACCCCCGGCGTGTCCGGCTGGCGGCCGCCTGGGAGGTGATCGGGGCCCACGAGTCCCAGCTGCTCGACCGTCTGATCACAGGGCTCAAGGCCATCCCCAAAGTCCGAATCTATGGGATCACCGACCGGGCCGACTGGCACCGGCGCATGGCGACCGTCTCCATCCGCAAGGAGGGGTTGACCCCCAGCGAACTGGCCAGCACGCTGGCCAGCCAGAACATCTTTGTCTGGAACGGCAATTTCTATGCGGTCTCGATCAGCCACCAGCTGGGGGTCGAACAAAGCGGGGGCATGGTCCGCATTGGCCTGGCTCACTACAACACCCTTGCCGAGGTAGACCGCGCTCTGGCCGTGATCGATCGCGCCTGACCGTTCGGTGTACCGTCGCAGCTTCAGACCGACATAGGTGTCACTGCACCGCTGACCGTGTCGTAGATCGCCCAGGCAGGCGCCCCCTGCAACCCGAGCAGTTCGCCCGGGTTGAGCAGCCAGCCCCTGCCCACCCTCTCCAGCAGGGGCGTGTGGTCGTGGCCGTAGCAGACCAGGTCCAATTGGCCTGACTGGACGATCCGCCGTGCCGGCTCTGGATAGTGGATCAGCGCGATCTGCCGCCCGGCAATCTCCAGCTCTGCGTACATGCCGTGCAGCGTGATCTGTGGAAAGCGTGCGGCGACGCTCTGCAAAAGACGGCCGTCTCCGTCGTTGTTGCCGAACACCACGTGCACTGCGCCGGCAAACTGTTCGCCGATCTGTTTGAGCATGAAAGGGGCACAGAGATCCCCGCAGTGCAGCAACACGGCAGCGCCGGCTGCGTTTGCTGCCGCCAGCGCACTGCGCAAAGTGGCCATCTGGTCGTGGCTGTCCGAAAAAATTGCTATCTTGGTCATCGTGTCCTCACTTCGTAGCTCTCTTTGGCCATATGCTATACTCCAGTCTATATGGTTGCACAACAAATGCCAAGCAGACCTCAGCGCCTCTTCATCTGGTTTTGGGGGATCGTGGCCAGCCTTTGGCTGGCTGGCTGCGGTCAAATCATCACCCTCTCCCCGACACCGACAGCGCCGCCGACGCCGACGGTGGAGATTGTCGTCGCAACCTTGCAGCCAACCTCGACCCCAGCCCCCTACACGCCGGAACCCACCCCCACTTCGACCGTCACGCCTACCCCGGTTGTCCATCTGATCCAGGCGGGTGAGACGTTGCTGTCGGTGGCCGTCCGCTACGATGTCAGCGTCTCTGCGCTCCAGGAGGCCAACGGGATTCTGGACCCGCGTCTGCTCCAACTCGGGCAAGAGTTGATCATCCCCCGCCAGGAAGAATTGGAGGCTGCACAGGCAACGACCCTGACCCCGACCCCCACCCCTTTGGCCATTTCGATCGAAAATGTCAATTTCAACGAGACGACGATCGGCGGGCTCGCAGTGTTGGGGGAGGTCTGGAACAACACCGGCCAGCCGTTGGAACAGGTGCGGGTCGGGGTGACCTTGATCGACGACAACGGGCAGGACGTCGCCCGGGCAGAAGGGCCCGTTGCGCTGGATCTGGTCGACGCCGACGAAAGGGCCCCTTTTGCCGTACTTTTCGGGGAACAGCCGGGAAAATTTGCGCGCTACCAGCTGTACGCACTGCGTGCGGTGCCCGCCTATATCGGCAGTTACTACCGCGATCTGGAGGTGACCGAGCTTGACTTTCTCAGCGAAGGCTATGCGTCGATCACAGTCACTGGCCGGGTCAGAAACATCGGCCCCGAGGAGGCGGTCCAGGTGTGGGTCGTGTTGACCGCCTACGACGCGCTGGGGCGGGTGGTCGCTACCCGCAAAGTCGAGCCCGACCACAACGTCGTTCCGCGCGGCGGGGAATCCACTTTTGCAGCGGCCCTGGCACCCGCAGGAGGACCTGTCACCCGGGTGGTGGCCGCGGCCCAAGGCCGTCGAATTTCTGCGGCCGGCCCCTGAACGCCACCGCCCTCTGACGTGCGATTGCACCTGCACCCACTTCTGCTACAATATCTGACAGCCAACAGCGTGCGCTGGCAGCCATTGGGACGTTGTGTCCGGACAGGGCACCGGCTGTTGCACCAAACAACCAGACAATATGGAGAAGTCACTGATGAAACTGCACATCCAACTGCTTGTGTCCCTCCTGGCCATCCTGCTGGCCGCCTGCACCGTGCCCGCATCGGTGCCCGCAGCGGGGCCTGTCGGCGACCCGCCTGCTGCGGGCGAACCCGCAGCCGAGCTGCTGGCCCAGATCCGAGAACGAGGCAAGCTCATCATCTCGACAGACCCGGCCTATCCTCCCCAGTCAGAGCTGGTGGCCAACGTAGAGCCTCCTGCAGAGACCCTCTGCACCGGCGACGAGCGGCCGGCCAACCAGTTCACTGGCTTCGACATTGACACGGCCACTGAAATTGCCCGCCGACTGGGCGTCGAAGCCTGCTTTGTGACCCCCGACTGGACGCTGATCACGGCAGGCAACTGGGCAGGCCGCTGGGATTTGAGTGTAGGTTCGATGACCATCACCCCTGAACGAATGCAGCACCTTTCGTTTACCCAACCCTACTACACCACCCCTGCGGCCTTCTTTGTCCACCAGGACAACGACACCTTTGCCCAGCCGGCGGACCTGACCGGCGCCACCATCGGCGTCTGTGCCGGCTGCACCTACGAGGCCTACCTGGACGGCTCGCTGGCGATCCCCGGAGAAACGATCGACTTTGTTGTCGCCGATGCCGCAGTGAGCGGCTATGAGACCGATGTGCCCGCGCTGGAAGATCTGGCCCTGGGGGATGGGGTACGCCTGGCGGCTGTGCTGACTGCGCTGCCGACAGGGCTGGGCTACATCGCCGACGGTGGCCCGCTCAAGCAGCTCGGTGAGCCGGTCTACTTCGAGTATCTGGCTGCTGCCATCGACAAATCAGCGCCCCAAGACACTGCCACGCTGCGCGCTGCGGTGACAGAAGCCATCCAGGCCATGCACGCAGAGGGAACGCTCGCCCAGTTGTCGGAAAAGTACTATGGAACCGACCTGACCGGAGCGGCGGCGACGTTCGACCTTTCCCAGCTCGACCACTAGCCAGCGCACCTGTGCAAGGGGGTGGAGGCCCCCCCCCCTTGCACGGGTGCTCAGAGCCCACCCCTCTCCAGAGAGAACCGTGCAGCAATGGCAACTTTTCCGAGAACATCAGAAGATTCCGCCACCTACGACCTGACAGATCCTGCCGACCAAAACGCTTTTGCAGCCCTTTTACAGAAACGTGCCCGCCGCCATCGCCGCCTGCAACAGCTGCGAATCGGGCTGGTGTGGGTTGCTTTGTTTGTCATTCTGGCCATCGCTTTCTCTTTTTTGCAGCTTGATCTCGGCTACATCGGCGGCAACGCCAGCTTTATTTTGCTGGGGCTCGGCGTCACCCTGGGGGTCTCACTGCTGTCCATTGCCCTGGCAACCCTGTTCGCCCTTCTGGGGGCGCTGGGGCGTCTCTCTCCCCACCCGGTGCTGCAAGGGCTCTCGGGTTTCTACGTCTCACTCTTTCGCGGCACGCCGCTGGCAACCAGTTTATTGCCATGCAGAAAGACTCTTCGCTCGTCTCTGTCATGGGTGTCTGGGAAATCACCTACCGTGCCAACCGGTTTGCACGCAAAGACAGCAAATATATGGAGATGTTCCTCCTGGCAGCGGTCATCTATTGGGTGCTCACGATCGTCTCCGAATGGCTGTTGGAACGGCTCGAAAAAAAGCTGGCGGAGTCAGATGGGCGCTGAACAGGCGTACAAAACTTTGACCTTTGTTCCGAAACCTGCTATAACCGATTCACCTATTTTTCCATTGTAGCGCTGACAGTGAAAGCAAAAGTGCCCTATGAAGACCACCAAAGCCAAACTGGCTGCCAAAGAACGGACAAAATTGTTGGAAGACCTCGCCCAGGTCAACGCGGAGCTGGCCAACCTGCGCGACCTCATGCAGGCCGAAGTCGATGTGGAACCAGACGAGGGGGACAGCGAGATCTTCGAACGCGAGAAAAATGCAGCCCTGATCGCCGTCCTCGAACGCCGCCAGATCGACATCGAGGCTGCGCTCAAATCGATGGAAAAAGGCGAGTACGGGGTTTGCACGCGCTGCAGCAACCCGATCGAGCCAGAGCGGCTGGAGATCAAGCCAGACGCCACCCTCTGCGTCAACTGCCAGCGTGAGGTCGAGCGGCTGAGCCGCCGCAACCGGCCGCAGCGTCAGATCGACTGGTAAGGAGCACGGTGTGGCCAACGTTTGCTCTGTCTCCTCTCATCCGCTTGCGCAGCACAAAATCACCTTGCTTCGCCAGCGCGCAACCCCTCCCAAACTCTTTCGAGAGCTGGTCGGCGAGCTTGCCATGCTGCTGGTGTATGAAGCCACCCAGGATCTGCGCAGGGCTGGGGATGGTAGAAGGGGCCTGGAAGCTGCTGCCGCAGGCAGAGGTCTGGCACCTGGGGCTCTCTCGCGACGAGCAGACCCTTTTGCCCGTGACCTACTACAACAAGCTGCCTGCCACCCCGACAGTCGACCGCTGCCTGTTGCTCGACCCGATGCTGGCGACCGGCGGTTCAGCCACCGCAGCAGTCGATCTTCTCAAACGCTGGAGGGTAAAGAAGATTCAGTTTGTGGGGCTGCTGGCCGCACCCGAAGGCATCCAGACGCTCCACCGGGCCCATCCGGATGTGACGATCCATGTCGCTGCCGTCGACGAACGGTTGACCGGCCCCACCGATTTCTTTCCTGCCGGATACATCTGGCCCGGGCTCGGCGACGCCGGCGACCGTCAGTTCGGCACCGCCTGAGCGCGCTCGCCCCCCTCTTGGGAAGGGGCTGCCCGGAGGATCTGGCGCGCGATCGCCGTCAGCAGCGCCACTTCTTGGCTGTGCAACTCAGCACGGTAGGCGACCTGGCGCAGGCTGTGCATCACAGCTGCCGGGTTGTATTTGAAAAACCCGATCGCAGCCAGCGACGCTTCAGCCAAATCAAAAAGCCGCTCGAGCTGGGCTTGCGTCGCTGGCTGGCCAGCCTGGGTCGGCGGCACAGGGATGGCGCATGCCTGGCGCAGTTCGTACACAAACAACAGCACAGACTGTGCCAAATTCAACGCCGGGTAGGCAGGGTCTGCCGGAATGGAGACCACCCGATGGCAGCGTTCCAACGCAGCCCGGTCGAGTCCATCTGCCTCGGGCCCGAACAACAAGGCAACCCGGCCATGGCCTGCGCGCTGCACCAGTTCGGCGGCCATCTCGCGCAGGTCGTACCCCAGGCGGTAGCGGACATGGGTCGACGCCGCTGTGCCCACCACAAAGTGTACATCTGCCAGCGCCTCGTCCAGGTCAGCATAGACTGCAATCCGACCGATCGTGTCTTCGGCGTTGTGGGCGAGCCGCTGCAATTCGGCGGGGGTGTAGGGGACCGGTTGTACCAGACGGAGCCAGGAAAGCCCCATGTTTTTCAGCGCGCGCACGCAGGCACCGATGTTGACCGGGTCTTCTGGCCGGTGTAGAACCACGACAATCTGGTCGAGGGGAGCTTCAGCCCGGTCCATCAGCCGATTTCTGCGGGCAGCACGCTGGCCACCCGCTCTGCCGCCGTGCCACAGTTCGCACAAAATTTGTGGTGCTCGGCCAGGGCAGTGCCACAGTGCGTGCAATAGCGCTGCACGACACTGGCCGGGGCCACAGTCACCTGACGGCGCCGGGCAACTTCTGCTTCGATCTCCTCTGTGTCCTGCATTCTGCTGTCCGCCCCGCCAGCTACCTTGCGTCGGCGTTCTACCTCGCGCTCCAGCGCTGCATCCAGCTCTGCACTGTCGGGAATGACCTGCTCAATCTGCTGGAGCAGCAGAATGGCCTGACGCCGCAGCCGCTGGTCGAAGAGCTGATAGTCCTCGTCGCTCAGTTTGCCCACCCGATAGTCGAACTCCAACTCCTTGAT
>JAPLGY010000535.1 GCA_026389955.1 Caldilinea sp.
GATGAGCGCCACTTTCTCAGAAAATCTTCGTTGAATTTCAATGGCCAAACTCTCACCTCCGTCCTCTTGCTCAAACCTTCCCTTTTCATTTTAGCACCGCAACAACGCCCCAGCCAAGCGACCCTCCCCCCCCGAGACCACCTGCCAGCCGCCGGAGAGCCGATCCACAATACTTCTCAACGCCGTTAGGAAACCGCACACGCTCTGTGCTATGCTTTTGTCACTATCTCTTGAATGTTCCTGCCACACCAAAGGAGTTCGCCATGCAGTATCGGCCACTGGGTCACAGCGGACTGAACGTTTCCGCAATCGGGTTCGGCGCTTGGGCCATCGGCGGCAGCTGGGGCCCCCAAAACGACCAGGATTCACTGGCCGCTCTCCACCAGGCCATCGACCACGGCGTCAATCTGATCGACACCGCAGCCGGCTATGGCAACGGCAAAAGCGAACAGCTGATCGCACAGGTGCTCGCCGAACGCAGCGAACAGGTCTACGTGGCCACCAAAACCCCACCCCTGCCCGGCAGCTGGCCTCCCAGCCCGTACGACCTGGCCGAAGAACGCTACCCAGCCAGCTACCTGCGCCAAAATGTCGAAGAACGGCTGCGCAACCTGCGCACCGACTGTCTTGATCTGCTCCAGCTGCATACCTGGACACGCGCCTGGAACAAAAATCCCACCCCCTTCGACGTGCTGCGTACCCTGCAGGCCGAAGGCAAAATTCGAACCATCGGCGTCTCTACCCCCGAACACGACCAAAACAGCGTGATCGATCTCATGCGCAACGGCCACGTCGACGCAGTCCAGGTCATCTACAACATCTTCGAGCAAGAACCCGCAGCCGAACTGCTGCCCGCCGCCGCAGAACATGGTGTCGGCATTCTGGTGCGCGTCGTCTTCGATGAAGGGGTCCTGGCCGGCAACTACACGGCCAACACCCGCTTCGCCGAAGGAGACTTCCGCAACAACTACTTCGCCGGCGACCGCCTGGCCCGGGCCGTTCAACGGGTCGACCAGATCAAGGCAGCACTCGCCCCCTTCGACATTTCGATGCCCCAGGCGGCCCTCCAATTCGCCCTGGCCCACCCGGCAGTCAGCACCGTCATCCCAGGCATCCGCAGTGGCGCACAGGCCACCGCCAACACAGCTGCCGCCGACGCCCCCCCTCTCCCACAAACCCTGTTGGCTACCCTGCACAACCACGCCTGGCTGCGCAGTTTCTGGTACGCCGGCAAATGACCTTCTGCGTTTGGGTATGAGAAGTTACGGATCCAGAATGGCAATGCCGCTACACTCTTGAAAAGAAGGTCTTAGAAAAGCCAGCCTTGCTGGCAGCAGTGCCGGGCCAGGATCCGGACACAATCGAGGCGCAACAAGGTTTCTGAGATGATTATCTATCCAGCAATCGATCTTCGTCAAGGACGGTGCGTACGGCTGCGCCAGGGCAACCCGGCAGAAGAAACAGTCTTCGGCGATGACCCAGCTTCTATGGCACGTTTCTGGGCCGAGCAAGGCGCAGAATGGCTGCACGTGGTCAATCTCGACGGAGCCTTCAACGCCCCCCAGCTGGATACCCTGCAGGACCCCGAGCTCCCTGCGCTGCCCATCAACCTGCGCCGGCTGCAAGAGATTCGCCACGCCGTCAAGATCCCGATCCAGTTCGGCGGCGGGCTGCGCACCCTGGACGATATTCAACTTGCCCTCCAGCTGGGAGCCGACCGCGTGGTCCTCGGCACAGTCGCCATCGAAAACCCAGCCCTGGTCTCAACTGCCCTGCTGCGCTGGGGAGCCGACCGCATCGTGATAGGCATCGACGCACGCGACGGCAAGGTGGCAACCCACGGCTGGCAGTCCACCAGCCGCGTCGACGCCATCGACCTTGGCCACCAGATGCAGGCCCAAGGCGTGCGCCGGGTCGTCTACACCGACATCAGCCGCGATGGCATGCTCTCCGGCGTCAATCTCCCCATGACCACCCGGATGGGCGACCTCACCGGGCTGAAGGTGATCGCCAGCGGCGGAGTCGCCAACCTCCGGATTGATCCCGTTCCGCATCGAAGCGGGCAAAGCTGAATTTTTGCTCCTCTACAACCTCTTTTTCGAACAGTGGCAGTTCCCACGCGGAGGCAGCCACCACAACGAAGGCGAAATTGCCTGCGCCCGCCGCGAGTTCTCCGAAGAGGCCGGCCTGCCCGTCCGCAAGGTCTTCAAAAATTGCCGCTCCGAACTCAACTACACCACCTCGATCCGGGGCTACGAGATCGAACGCACCGTCGTCTATTACCTGGCCGAGATCGGCCCCGGCGAAATCCGGCTCGGCGATGAAAACCACTGTGAAGCGCGCTGGGTCTCTGCCCAGGAAGCCTGGGAATTGCTCGCCGAAACCGGCCCCGAACAATTGCCCGCGCTGGACACCGCATTGGCCTTCCTTCACCCTCCTCGCCTATAATGACCTTATGCTGGCAAAACGCATTGTTCCTTGTCTGGATGTCAAAGCAGGGCGCGTCGTCAAAGGGGTCAATTTTGTCGACCTGATCGACGCCGGTGACCCGGTCGAGCAGGCGAAAGTCTACGACGCCGAAGGCGCCGACGAGCTTGTTTTCCTCGACATCACCGCCACCCACGAGGCACGCGCCATCATGATCGAGATGGTCCGCCGCGTGGCCGACAGCGTCTTTATCCCCTTCACCGTCGGCGGCGGCATCC
>JAPLGY010000166.1 GCA_026389955.1 Caldilinea sp.
ATCAACGCAGAATAGAGGGGGTGGCGGAGCACCAACAAAAAACTGTTGCGCAACAGCAACGGCAGTGTCGGTTCATTTTGTTGCCAGAAGAGCGGGTAAAAATACTGGGCAGCCAACACCGAAAGCAGCAGCAGCCAGAGCGTGATAAACCCAGGCACCACCAGCCAGCCGCCACCGCTCAAATAAAAATTGATACTGATCGTCATGGCGATCGGTGCAAGCACCACCAACAGTGCCAACCAGACCCCGCGGCCAATATGCTGTCTGGCTCCTTCCCAGAAAAAGCCAAACTCAACCCGTTTGTAGTTGGCCATGCGGTTGGCCACATGGTGCATGCCAGCCCAGGTCATCGGTGCCGTCACAACCAGCAGAGTCCCGATCCAGAAGAGCACACTGAGACCGACCACCAAAAAAAATTCTTCGTAGGCACCTTTGAAGGTGCGCCCCATGACGGTGAAAGCTTTCATGGGAAAAAATTATACCACAGCCGCCCCCCACAAACTCGTGTCAAAGCTGTCGAACACACAAACACCCCAGAGCGCTTGCCCAGAACAGCGCCGTCGACTGCCGAACGTGCAGGAGGCATCCCGCGCAGAGCCCTCTATATGGGAAGTGACCTTGCTGGCCCCCATCCCAAGAGATGCTACAATCAAAAAATTGACCGACCTGTGTCCCACTGGCCGCCACACTGATTGTGGATGTAGCAGAATCTGGGTGTATGCTACAGATCTGGTGAAGGATTGCAGGCAGAGCAAGGAAGCGCATGATGAAAAACTGGTTGAGACAAATCGAAAACAACAGACCGCTGCTCTACGTGTGGATCACCCTGCTGCTGGTTGCTGGGATGGTCGCAGCCCCGCTCGTCGCTGTGCCCGCCGTCGCCCAGAGCAGCCCGGATATGGGAAAAACGGCGGTCGCTGGCCTGGACGGTGCTGTCCTGCTGGACCAGCCAGATGGGAGTCCGCTGCAGAAATTGGCCGCAGGTGAGGTCGTGACAGCCATCGGGCGCACGCCGGACAGCCAGTTTCTCTGGGTCGTCACCGACCGCCAGGTCGAGGGCTGGATCCAGGCAAGCCAGCTCGTCATCTTTGGTGCAGCCAGCCTGCCGGTGATCGGGGGGGATGCCCCTGCAGCGGCTGCACCGTCGACAACACCCAGCACAAGCAATACGCTGCCCGTGACGGCCACGCCAACGGCTACATCGGCAGCGACCGCCACACCGACCGTCCCCCCGACGCCGACCGTCACACCGACGCCGACCGTCCCCCCGACGCCGACCGTCACACCGACGCCGACTGTCACACCGACGCCGACTGTCACACCGACGCCGACCGTCACACCGACGCCGACACCCATTCCAGCCAGCGATGTGATCGGGGTCACAGTTGGGGAGGGGGCCTTGCTGTACAGTGCCCCGGAAGGCGAGCGATCCCAGGAATTGCCCGGCGCTGAAGCAGTCAGTGTGTTGGGGCGTACCACCGACACAACCTGGCTGCTGATAGAAACGTTCGACGGCAAACAAGGCTGGCTGCCAGCAGAACAACTGGTTGCATTTGGTCTCGAGGAACTGCCTGATTTGAGTGGCCGGCCGGCCACCGAGCTGCCAGTTGCCGCAGTAGTTGCGCCAGAGACCCCAACGGTTGTGGCCGAAGAGGCATCGATGCGCTCTGCTGCCAGCGGGGCGGCGGAGGAGCTGGCGGTTGTGGCCAGTGGGGCAGTGACCACGATCGACACCCGGCTCAACATTCGTTCTGGCCCTGCCAGCACCTCCCCGATCGTCGGCAAGGCAGCCAGCGAAGAGCCGCTTGCCGTCGCAGCCCGCAGCAGCGACAACCTCTGGCTCTTGATCGTGCGGGCCGACCTTCCTGCCGGGGCAGGCTGGGTTGCGGCCGAACTGGTCACCTTGGAAGGCGCTGTCGGCGACCTGCCGGCAGCAACCGACACATTTGAGGACACTTCTGTTCAAGCAGCCCCTGCGAGCTGGCTTCCTACTGCGACCGCTGAACCAGCGATGCCGGCCCCCCGGCAGACTTCGACAGGGCTCGACGGCACCCTGGTTTTTCAAGACGGGCGCGGCGCGATCTACGTGTACGACCTGGCAAGCGGCGCTGTGCGTTACCTGACCAGCGGCTTTGACCCGGATATCAGCCGAGATGGCAGCAAAGTCACCTTCGTGCGCGACGGGATTTACAGCATCCAGATCGACGGTACAGGCGAACGCCTGGGGTCGACGCTGACGGCAAAGAATTTCGGGATGTGGCGGCGCTTGACTCTGCGATGGCCCCTGATTGGAGCGACGGCGGGATCGTCTACCAATCTAAGGCGGGTGTTGAGGTGACCGACGACACCGCCGACGCCGACACTCGGTCGGTACAGAACGCGCACTGGGACTGGGACCCGGACTGGGCACCCGACGGTGGGCGCATCGTTTACCAATCCAAGGAGGGACCCCACTGGGAAATCTTTGGTATCTCTCCGGATGGGAGCGGGGTCTTTGCCTTGACCCGACCGGTCACGACCTTGGTTGACGAACTTCCCAGCAATGTGGCCCCTGCGTTCAGTCCCACTGGCAAGCAGATCGTCTATTTGAGCAATCGCAACGAGGAGAACGACGCAGGTCCCTGGCGGCTCTGGGTGATGGAAGCAGATGGCAGCAATCAGCGTCCACTTCCGCTTGAAATTGAAATTTCTTACGGGTACAGTGGGGAGCAAGTTGTCAGCTGGGGACCGTAATTCCAATCTGGAAAAAATCAGGCTGGGGCGATACTTGCCCCAGCCTTTTGATTACAGGGAGTCTCCTACAATCTGGCGCTGCAACTTCTGAAGAGGCGCCACCCCCTGGTTGATCGCCACAGGACGCAACTCGGGGTTCAAGACCACAGTGGACGGCACTGTCATGATGCCATACAGGTCAGCGAGTGCTCGCTGTTCGATGGCGTCGAGCTTGTGCACGGCGACATCCAGCCGGGCTTGCAGCTGGGCCAGAATTGGAGTTTGCTGCAGCCGGCACTGCGCACACTCCTGGGTCGTAAAATAGAGGACAGCAGGTTTGCCACCTTGCACCGAAGGTGGCAGAGTGGGAGGGGTTTCCTGCAGTCCTTGGAGCTGGCGCTGCTGCCAATGGCGCCAGAGCGCGTAAAGGAGCGCTGCTGCCAGAGCGATCGCAGCAACAATCAGCACTCTTTCCAACATGGCACACTCCTTTTTAAGATTGCTTGATTTTGACAGCAGTTGGCCAGGAGGGCAGCACGGGGGTCACGCCCAACCTTCCCAGCTGGTAGAAAAGAAAACAGCCTGCGCAGAAACCCAGGAGCAGGTTGACCGCAGCCAGGCCCACGACCAGCCAGGCCAGCGTCCAGCCAGCGACGGGCAGCGCACTCCAGAGCAACCCTGCGCTGGCCAGCAGAAAAAGCCCGCCGATCCCCTGGGCAAACAGATGGGGGCGAAGGTCATCCTTGCGCAGATCAGGATGGAGCCAGCCCTGCGGCGCGATCAGGCGGGTGTAGACAAGTTTGAACAGCCCAGCCTGCGGCCATACTGTGCCGACCAGCATCACTGCAGCCACGGCAGCGACCAGCTCGCGCGCGTCGAGGAGAAAGGCCGCCACCACCAGGACGACGATTGCGGCCTGGTTAAAACGCAAAGCAGTATAATCGACGTTCATTGGTCTCTCCTTTACAAATGAACAGGGGGGCGTCACCCTGCTCAGCCAAACAGCCCCAGGCTGACATATTTGCTGCCGTCGTCGGGCAGCACGGTCACGATGCAGCCTTTTTGCAGCTGGTGGGCCAGCGCTATCGCCACTTGCACAGCTGCACCGGCGCTGATCCCGACGAAGAGCCCGCCGGTTCGGGCCAGCTGCTGGGTCATTGTCCAGGCATCTTCGCTGGCCACCCCCCAGAAACGGTCCGGGAGGCCGGCATCGTAGATCCCCGGCACGATCGCGCTTTCCAGATGCTTCAACCCCTCGATCACTGCAAGCTCGTCCTCGGGCTGCACAGCGACCAGCTCGATCGCTGGGTTGCATTCCTTCAAATAGCGTCCGGTCCCCATGAACGTTCCAGTCGTGCCCAGCCCGGCCACAAAATGGGTCACCCCCCCGGCGCTTTGCTGCCAGATTTCCGGGCCTGTCGTCGCATAATGCGCCTGCCAGTTGGCAGGATTGTTGTACTGGTTGGTGTAGACATACCGTTCGGGGGCAGCGGCCACGATCGCACGCACGGTTTCGAGTGCGCCGTCTGAGCCTTCCAGCGGGTCTGATTCGATCAAAGTGGCCCCGTAGGCCTTGACCAGCGCCTTGCGTTCGGCGCTGACGTTGGCTGGCATGACCAGCTGTACCGCGTAGCCTTTGACCGATCCGATCAAGGCCAGCGCAATGCCTGTGTTGCCCGAACTGCTGTCGATCAAAATTTTGTCGGGTGTCAGCTGGCCAGAACGCTCGGCCTCTTCGACCATACGCAACGCGGCACGCGCTTTGATGGAGCCGCCGGGGTTGGTCCATTCCGCTTTGGCCAACACTCTGACCGAGTTTGGTACCCCCTGCCGGTGGGCAAATTCGCTCAAATCCAACAGGGGGGTGTTGCCGATCTGGGCCAGGATGGTGCTGGCGGCTGGGATGCTGCGTTCAAGCGTGCGAAGCATGGCCGGGTTCTCCTCTCAGGCAATAACCTGTTCGATGCGCTGTTCGCGTGCAGGGAAGCCACAAAACTGTTCGTAGTCGATCAGCTGGGTCACGGTGGCGTGGTCCCCGCAGAGCGGGCAGTCCGGGCTGCGCTGCACCTTGAGCGTGCGGAAACTCATGTCGAGGGTGTCGACCATCAGCAGCTGGCCCACCAACGGTTCGCCCACACCCAGGATCAGCTTGATCGCTTCGATCGCCTGAATGGAGCCGACAATCCCGGGCAGCACGCCGAGCACCCCGGCTTCGGCACAGCTGGGCACTTCGCCGGGCGCAGGCGGTTCCGGGTAGAGACAACGGTAGCAGGGGCCGCCGCGAACCCCTTGCTCTGGGGAATCAGGCAGATAGACCGTTGCCTGGCCCTCGAACATAAAGATGCTGCCGTCGACCAGCGGTTTGCCCAGCATGTGACAGGCATCGTTGACCAGGTAGCGGGTGGGAAAGTTGTCTGAACCGTTGAGCACAAGGTCGTACTGGCGGAGGATCTCCAAAGCATTGTCGCTGGTCAAAGGGGCGTTGTGGGGCACGACCTTGACATCTGGGTTGATGTCGCGGATGCGGTCGGCGGCCGACTCCACCTTGGGGCGGCCGACATCCGACGTGTGATGGAGGATCTGACGTTGCAGGTTGGTCAGGTCCACGCGGTCGCCGTCGGCCAG
>JAPLGY010000146.1 GCA_026389955.1 Caldilinea sp.
GCTCCCTTCCCCTCTGTGGCCGACGCCACACCCTTCGGCTGCCAGGTCAAATCCTCCCTACGGCTGCTCGAGACTGGCTCATCGTACAGCTGTCGGGTATTATAGCGGGTATGGAACCAAACAGAAACGACATCCCGCTCGCGCAAGACCCTGCCGACCTCTGGGACCATTGGGTCCACACTCGACCGGACGGCCATCCTCTCCAGCTGAGCGGCTGGGGCGCGTTGAAAACGCGCTTCGGCTGGCAAAGCGGCCGGGTCATCCTGCCCACGCCCCAGGGCGTTCCCCGGGCTGGCGCCCAGGTGCTTTTGCGCCGCTTTTATGGGTTGACCCTGGCGTACGTGCCGCGCGGCCCGCTGGTAGACTGGACAGACGCGCAGGAGCGCGAGGAACTGCTGGAAGCGATGCGCCGCCACTGCGCCAGCGTGGGGGCATCCATTCTCAAAATCGAGCCTGACCTGCCCGACAGCGTCGCCAACCGCGCTCTGCTGCACCGCTGCGGCTTCACCCCGAGCCCACAGGGTATACAGCCGCCCTCTACGGTTCTGGTCGACCTGCGCAAGGATGAAGCCACCCTGCTCGCCGACATGAAAAGCAAATGGCGGTACAACATTCGGCTGGCTGAACGAAAAGGTGTGACCGTGCGCCCGCTGACACGGGCTGAACTGCCGACACTGCACCGGCTGCTGCAAGCGACCGGTGCGCGCGAGGGCTTTGCCGTGCACAGCAGCGACTATTACGACACGGCCTTTGACCTGTGGGTCCCTGACCGCGCCACCTTTCTGGTGGCCGAGGTGGCGGGCGAGGCATTGGGGGCTATCGTCGTGGCCCAGGCCGGGCCTGTTGCCGTCTATCTTTGGGGGGCCAGCAGCGAACGCCAGCGCGGCCTGATGCCCAATCATGCGCTGCAGTGGGCAGGAATGCGCTGGGCCCGCAACCGGGGTGCCACCCGCTACGATCTGTGGGGCATCCCCGACGAGCTCGGACAGCTGGCAACCAGGCTGTCCCCCACAGCCACTCTCCCCGCCGAAGTGCTTCCGCTCCACCTGGACGCCCTTCCCAGCCAGGGGCTCTGGGGGGTCTACCGCTTCAAACAGGGCTTTGGGGGGCAGGTGACCCGTCTGGTCGGGGCCTGGGACATGCCGATAGACCCTATTCGAGCCAGGCTCTACACCGTTGGCCTGAAGTTTCAAAAGCTGAGCCACTCTGCAACGTCTCGTGCGGTAGGGCCCATCACATCCACAGCGGGCCAACTCATTGCCATCGACAGCCCTGCACAATGGCATGCTGCACTGGCCCACACACCTGCCCCCCATGTCTTGCAAAGTTGGGAGTGGGGAGAGATCAAGGCGCAGACCGGCTGGCATGCCGAACGTTTGGCACTTGCAGGGGGCAGCGCAGCCTTCCAGCTGCTCTGGCGCACCCCTCTTCCGCCGCTGCGGGTCGGCTATGTCCCCAAAGGACCCGCCGTCGACTGGGCTGACCCCGACGCGGTCGAGGCTGCCCTGACTGCGGTCGAAGAATGTGCCCGTCAGCTGCGCTGTGTTTTTGTCAAAATCGACCCAGATGTGTGCGAAGAGAGCCCGCGAGGCCGACGGGTCCTTCATGCGCTGCAGCGGCGCTGCTGGCGTCCCAGCGACGATCCCATTCAGTTCAAAAACACCGCAACCACCGACCTGCGTGGCGGCCCCGAGGCACTTCTGGCCGCCCTGAAAAGCAAATGGCGCTACACCCTCCGTCTGGCCGAAAAACGTGGCATCACTGTACGCTGCGGCCAGCCTGCCGACCTGCCCGAGTGCTGGCAACCCACCCTGAGGAACCGGGCGCGCTTGCCGGGCTTTTCTTGCTGCGCTATGGCGCCACCAGCTGGTATTTCTACGGTGCCAGCAGCGAACGACGCCGGCGCGACATGCCCAATTATCTGCTGCAGTGGGAGGCGCTCCGCTGGGCACAGAGACAAGGCTGCACCTGCTATGACTGGTGGGGAGCTCCCACCCATCTGGACGCACCCGACGACCGCCTGCAGGGTGTCTGGCAGTTCAAGCAGGGCTTTGGGGCCACTTTTCAACCGCACATCGGCGCCTGGGACTATGTGTTCTCCCCACCTGCCTACCAGCTGGTCACTGCTGGGAAACCGTTTGCCCTCGCCCTGCTCCACCGCCTCTCTTCCATCGGTCTGCCCAGGAGACGCGTTGCCCAAGCGGAACGCAGCAGTCCCTGAACTTGCATCGCCTACATCGCTGTGCTATAGTAGAAGTATGAAAAAATCCTGCTGGCTGCATATTTGAGCCGCAGGTTGGGCGGAACGGCGTTGTGGGGTCGAGTAGCAGTGGACAAAAGTGGGTAAACCCCACTTTTGTTGTTCTATGGGTCAAGAGAAGAAAGAACAAAGTATGTCAAAAGCACTGATCGCTGGCATCAACCAGGTCGCAACCGACAAAGGACTGGATCGCGAGGTGATCTTCGAGGCGATTGAAGCGGCACTCGTCTCTGCCTACAAACGCAACTATGGGCCGCTTGCCAATGTGAATGCCAAGGTAGACCGCATTACCGGTGAGATGCAGGTTTTGACCGAGCGCGAAGTGGTCGAAGACGTCGTCAACGCGAGAACCGAAATCGCCGAGAAGGACGCTCGTCGGCTGGTGGCCACTGCCAGGCTGGGCGATGTGATTGCCGTGCCCAACACGCCAGATGAATTTGGCCGCATCGCGGCCCAGACAGCCAAGCAGGTGATCCTGCAGCGCATTCGCGAGGCAGAGCGCGACACCGTCTTCGAAAACTTTGCCCACCGGGTCGGCGAGGTCATTACCGCTCAGGTGCGCAGCATCGACACCCAGTCGGGTGCCATTTCGCTCATGCTCGACGACAAACACGAATGTTTGATGATGCGCGAGGATCAGATCCCAACTGAAAAATTGCGTCGCGGCGACTACCTGAAGGTCTTTGTAGTCGACGTCCACAAAAGCACGCGCGGGCCTGTCATCAAAATCTCACGCACCCACCGCAATTTGCTGCGCCGCCTGATGGAACAAGAGATTCCGGAGGTGCGCGACGGCAAGGTCGAAATCAAATCGATCTCTCGCGAGCCCGGACACCGCAGCAAAGTCGCCGTACAAGCCACTGTGCCCGGATTGGATGCCGTCGGCAGCTGTGTAGGGCTGCGCGGGCTGCGCATCCAAAATATCGTCAACGAACTGGCCGGCGAAAAAATCGACGTGGTCGAATGGAGCATCAACCTGGCCCACTATATCTCCAACGCCCTCAGCCCAGCCAAGGTACAGGCCGTGCTTCTCGACGAAAGCGGCGCCATCAAAACTGCTACCGTCATCGTCCCCGACCGCCAGCTCAGCCTGGCCATCGGCAAGGAAGGACAAAACGCCCGCCTGGCCGCCAAACTGACCGGCTGGCGCATCGATATCAAAAGTGACAGCGAAGCACGCGCCGAAGGGCTGGACCGCATCATCGCCGACCGGGCACAGGAAGCGGCCATCAAAGCGACCGAAGACCTGCTTGCCAAAGCAGAACGGATTCTGCGCAGCGAAGGGGAAGAGTTGGAAGGCCGCCTGCTCCAGACTGCCCAGGCCCTGCGCGCCGGCGATACGATCGAAGCTCCCGAACTGCCAACCAGCGACTTCAAAAGCTTCGAAGAACTGCTGGCAGAGGTCACCCTCGACGAGGCCAGCAAGGGCTTCGGCGAAGATTCTTTCCTGGTGGAAGAGATGGGCGAGGCCATGCCGCTCAGCGCCCAATCTGTGGCCGAATGGCCCGAACTGCCCAGTGCGGAGCCAGAACTCCCCTCTGAACCTGCCTTCTCTGAAAGAGAAGCCCCTGCTGCACCCGGCCCTGAAAATCTGCCCGAAGTGATCACCGCAGATATGTTGCGCTCCCGCCTGGCCGAACGCAAAAAGTTCACCTTCGGCGAGGAAGATTTTGAAGTGCCCGCTGAACTGTTGGCTGGCTACGAAGAAGAACAGGAAGAGGGCGACGCAGGTGCCAAAACCAAAACCAAAACCAAAGGCAAGGGCAAAGGCAAAGCCGTAGCCAAGGGCAAACCCAAAAAAGCTGCAGGCCGACGCCCCTGGGAAGAAGAAGACGACTTCTAAATTTCAGGGTGCCCTCCTGAAGGGCGACAGCCTTCCTGCCAACACAACAACATGAGCCCACCCAATCCGAATGGACGCTCCAAGCATATACCGATCCGCACCTGCATTGGCTGCCGCCAGAGCCAGGGCAAACGCACCCTGATTCGGCTGGTGCGCACCGCAGAGGGGATCTGCATCGACCCAACCGGCAAACAGTCTGGTCGCGGTGCCTATGTGCATCGCGACCCTGCCTGCCTGGAGGCAGCCCTCAAAGGTGGGCGGCTCGAACAAGCCCTGCGCACAAAAATCAGCGCTGAACACCGCTCGATCTTGCTGGAATCCCTGAGCCATCTTGCATCAGAATCTGAAAATAAGGTATGATGAAAGATGTAGGTATTCGCAGGCGGCAGCCGGGCGGCAGCCGGGCGGCAGCCAGGCAGACAGCAGGTCGAGTTACAGGTGGGGATGAGATAGCCATCATGAGACGCAACACAACCATGTCCTCCAGGACAGACAGCCATGGCTGTCGATGAGATAGCCATGTTGGGTGGCAGCAGCCAGAGACTCTCGGTAAAGCAAAGGCGGGCGCACAGGCAGGAAAGCGTATGGGATTGACATAGAGTCGCCTTCCTGCCCAAATGCTTGGCTCGCCTTCCTCCAGCCGGGAATCCCTGCCCCCCACAGGCATATCTTTTTTGAGTCCTCAAAAAATGATGTTTCACCCACCGTAGGCTCGATCAGAGCTCATCTGGTGTGACGTTCCAAGCAAGACCCGCTTTGGGAAAGGGATGGAAGAGTTTGTATGGCGACGAAAAGCAAAGCACCCAACAGAAGTGGTTCACAGACAGCGCAACGCGGCGAGCGCGGGCGCAATTCGCAAGGCGGCAATCGCCCCCAACAGCCACCCGCCAAAGCGCGCAGCCAGCCGCGCGGCGAAGAGAGCCCTGCAGCAGTTGTGGCTCCCCCCAAAGAAGTGGTCGTGACCGAGGCGATCACGGTGCGCGACCTCGCCACCCTCATGCAGCGCAGCCCCATCGATCTGATCAAAATCCTGATGCAGTATGGCATCATGGCACCGATCACCCACACCATCGACCATGACACCGCCGTGATCCTGGGCGAAGAGCTGGACGTCGCTGTGCTCTGGCCCCCCAAAACCGCCGAAGAGCTCCAAGAAAGCGTCAGCACCGAGCCAGCCTCTCCCCAACTCCCGCGCCAACGCTCCTTCATTCAAGAACGCATGGCAGGCCAGTCTGCCCACCGCATGGTGGACCGCCCGCCCGTTGTCGCCGTGCTGGGCCATGTCGACCACGGCAAAACCACCCTGCTCGACCGCATCCGCCACACCAATGTGGCAGCCGGCGAGGCAGGCGGAATCACCCAGCGGACAGGCGCCTACCAGGTCACTGTTCAAGGCAAACGCATCTCGTTTCTCGACACCCCTGGCCATGAAGCCTTCACCGCCATGCGCGCCCGCGGCGCACAGGTCACAGATATCGTCGTGCTCGTGGTGGCGGCCGATGATGGCGTCATGCCCCAAACCAAAGAAGCGATCAGCCACGCCCGTGCGGCCAACGTGCCGATCATCGTCGCCATCAACAAGATCGACAAGGGCAACGCCAACCCCCAACGGGTGATGGAGGAACTTGCCAAGGAAGGGCTGCAACCCGAAACCTGGGGGGGCGATACCATCATGGTCGAGCTGAGCGCCCTCACCAACCGTGGCATCGACGACCTGCTCGACAACATCCTGGTCCTCGCCGAAGTCGAACAGTACAAAGCTGACCCCAAAGGCGATTGTGTGGGCACCGTCATCGAGGGAGAACTCGACAAATTGCGCGGGGTGACCGCTACGCTGCTCGTCCAAAATGGAACCCTGCATCGGGGTGACACCCTCGTCGCAGGCAAGACCTGGGGACGCATCAAGGCCATGTTCGACTATGAGGGCAAACCGGTCAAAGAAGCAGGCCCAAGCACCCCTACCGTGGTGCTCGGGCTGCAAGAGGTCCCCACGGCCGGCGATGTCTTCGAGGTGGTCGAGAACGACCGACTGGCTCGGCAGATCACCGAGACACGCAAACTGGCCAGCGCAGCGCTCGTCGTCGACGGCCGGCGTTCGATGTCGCTCGAAGATTTCTTCAAACGGTTCGAAGGGGGCGAAGCCAAAACCCTCAACCTCATCGTCCGCGCAGACATGCAGGGCACCCTGGAACCGATCGTCAAAAGCCTCAATGACCTCAGCAACGACGAGGTCGAACTCAAAATTCTGCAAGCCAGCATCGGCGACATCTCTGAATCTGATATCATGCTCGCCGAAGCCAGCGACGCTGTCGTCATCGGCTTCAGCGTCGGGGCCGACAAGTCTGCCCAGGTGCGCGCC